>CASFOM010000125.1 GCA_949296295.1 uncultured Alistipes sp.
AATTACTCTCCATATTATTTTTTTATGAACGCGTTTTTTTCAGTGTAATCCGTTATCTTTGCAATTTAGAATTTATTTTTGTCATTGAAAAAGATAGTGTTCTCAATCCATCTTTCTATCGGATGCGAATGTTTCATACCTATCTTCAATCATACAAAAACAAAATTCAAGATTATCAGCTTACATAATTTATAATACCATGAAAAATAGCGAAATTCCAGCAAAGTACGAACCAGCTTCATGTGAAAACAAATGGTACGATTACTGGCTGAAAAATCATATGTTTACTTCTGTACCCGACAAACGGGAACCTTATACCATCGTAATTCCTCCTCCAAACGTTACGGGTGTATTACATATGGGACATATGTTAAACAACACCATACAGGATATTTTAATCCGCCGGGCACGAATGCAAGGGAAAAATGCTTGTTGGGTACCAGGAACCGATCATGCTTCAATAGCTACTGAAGCAAAGGTTGTGCAAAAATTAGCCGCAGAAGGTATTGATAAAGCATCGCTAACTCGAGAAGAATTTTTAAAGCATGCCTGGGAATGGAAAGAAAAACATGGAGGCATAATCTTAGAACAATTAAAAAAATTAGGAGCCTCCTGTGACTGGGATCGCACAGCCTTCACCATGGATCCTCATATGAGTGAAAGTGTAATCAAAGTTTTCGTCGATCTTTATAACAAAGGATTAATATATCGAGGAATACGGATGGTTAACTGGGATCCTGTAGCCCTTACAGCTCTTTCTGATGAAGAAGTCGTTTATCAAGACGAACACAGTAAATTATATTATTTACGTTATCGTGTAGAAAATAGTGATGAATATCTTATTGTAGCAACGACACGTCCGGAAACCATTTTAGGAGATACCGCCGTATGTGTGCATCCTGCTGACGAACGATACCAACATCTAAAAGGGAAAAAAGTCATCGTTCCTTTGGTAAATCGAGTTATTCCCCTTATTGAAGACGAATATGTAGAGATAGGATTTGGAACAGGAGCTTTAAAAGTAACCCCTGCTCATGATGTTAATGACTACATGTTAGGGGAAAAATATCGATTGGAAATCATTGATATTTTCAATGACAACGGTACGATTAACGATAAAGTAGGAATGTATGTAGGGATGGACCGATTCGACGTTCGGGAACAAATTGTCAAAGATCTTGCTGCTGCCGGTTTACTGGAAAAAGCAGAAGATTACGACAATAAAGTCGGATTATCGGAACGAACCCATGCTGTAATAGAACCTAAACTCTCCATGCAATGGTTCCTAAAAATGAGTGATATTTCAAAACCTGCTTTAAAGGCGGTTATGGAAGATATGATTCGTCTCATTCCGGCCAAATTCAAAAACACATACAAGTATTGGATGGAAAACGTAAAAGACTGGTGCGTATCTCGCCAACTTTGGTGGGGACAACGCATCCCAGCCTATTATCTTCCTGAAGGTGGGTATGTAGTAGCAGAAACTCCCGAAAAGGCATTAGAATTAGCAAAAGAAAAATCAGGAAATAAGGACTTAAAAATTACCGATTTACAACAAGATCCCGATGTCTTGGATACATGGTTCTCTTCTTGGTTATGGCCCATATCGGTATTCGATGGTATCCGTAATCCAGACAATGAAGAAATCAAATACTACTACCCTACAAACGATTTGGTTACAGCTCCGGATATTTTGTTTTTCTGGGTAGCCCGAATGATCATTGCCGGATATGAATATCGAGGAGAAAAACCATTCAAGAACGTATATCTGACAGGAACAGTACGAGATAAACTTCGTCGTAAAATGAGTAAATCATTAGGAAATTCTCCTGATCCACTCGACTTAATTGCAAAATACGGGGCAGATAGCGTACGTATGGGAATGATGCTCTGTTCTGCTGCTGGTAACGATCTGATTTTTGACGAACAATTAATAGAACAAGGGCGAAATTTCGGGAACAAAATATGGAATGTATTTCGATTAATAAACGGCTGGGAAGTTTCGGAAACCTGTTCTCAACCTCAAAGTACAAAGACTGCAATAGAATGGTTTGACGCCATATTAAATGACAATCTTCGTCAAGTAGAAGAAAACTTTGCTTCTTATAGAATCTCTGAAGCTCTGATGGTAGTTTATAAATTATTCTGGGATGAATTTTCAGGATGGTACCTTGAAATGATTAAACCCGAATATCAACATCCCATCGATGAACAAACCTATCGGGCTACTGTGGCATTCCTTGACAAACTTTTGAAAATTCTTCACCCATTCATGCCTTTCATTACTGAAGAAGTATGGCACTTTATTGAAAAACGAGAAGAAGGTGAAAGTATCATGTTATCGGAAATGCCAGTTTCTTCCTCATATAATGATGCTTTACTTACGGACATGGAACAGATAAAAGAAGTCGTTTCCGCAATCCGAAACATCCGGAAACAAAAAAATCTACCCAATAGAGAGCCTTTGGAACTATGTGTTCTGAAAGAAAGTGTAACTGCCAATGCAGGATACCGGGCTGTCATTCATAAAATGGGAAATCTGTCCAACATACGAACAGTAGAGGAAAAGGTAAAAAATGCTGCAACTTTCATTGTTAAAACTACTGAATACTATATTCCTTTAGGAACCAGTCTAAATGTTGCAGAAGAGTTGAAAAAACTTTCTGCTGAATTGGAATATACAGAAGGATTTTTGGCCTCCGTATTGAAGAAATTATCAAATGAACGGTTTGTAGCCAATGCTCCTGCTAAAGTAGTGGAAAATGAACGAGCAAAACAAGCAGATGCAGAATCCAAAATCAAATCACTAAAAGAACAAATTGCACAATTGAAATCTTAACCTATAAAATATTGGTGTAAAAATTTTTCTCATTTTCTTATTTGTATTTCAGAAAAAAGATGTATTTTTGCACCATAAAAATTGTCCTATGGTGTAATGGTAGCACTACAGATTCTGGTCCTGTCAGTCAATGTTCGAATCATTGTAGGACAACAGAAAAGGCTGTTTCAAGAATTATTCTGAAACAGCCTTTTTTTGGATAAAATATTACAACCAACTTACAGAGATAAACTCTTTTTATCCAACCATTTCCAATTGTCTTTTTCTATGACAAAAACGTTCACACTGCATTCCTATATCATAACCCAACATAGCTCCTAACATAAAATCTTCCTCTGGGGTAAGTAAATTCAAAGGCTTATTTATAAAAGTACAAACAGCATCCAGACAAACTTTTTTCCCGAAAAATAAATTTACCTTATCTGCACTAACCGGTTGACAAAGATATTCTATATTCTGTTTTTCCAAACGCTGCATAACCAACTCTGCACATCTCTTACACATAGTACAAAGAATAAGGTTTCTCACACCTTTTTTAAACTCATAAATATGATGCATAAACATCTTCATATCCGGAAACCGGACAAAATCTTCTTCACTCATCGTTATATTTTATTTAAAGATTTCACCCATGCCTCTATTCTCTCATCCGTCTGTTTGCTTTCATTATTTTCGTCTATCGGTAACCCTATAAATTTTCCATCACGACAAGCAAATGACGAAGCAAAAGTATATCCTGATACATCACAAAATCCCTCAAAAGAACATCCCGTTTCAACCAAAGCATCATAAATAATTCCCATAGCATCACAAAATGTATCTTCATACCCCACGGAATCGCCACAACCAAACAAAGCTACACTTTTCCCTGTAAGATCCTCTTGTGAAAGACAGGATAAAAAATCAATCCAATCATCCTGTAACTCTCCATTACCCCAAGTAGAAGAACCCAATATCAATCGATCATAATCTTGTACCTTGGCGACATCAACACTTGATACATTATAAACATCTTCTGCAGACACAGCCAATGCCGAAGCTATCTTATCCGCCACTATTTCTGTTGTACCTAAGGTAGTGCCATAAAATATTCCTGTTTTCATATACTTTTCTCCTTTTACTTTTTTACATGGCAAAAATAAATGTACAAATGCCC
>CASFOM010000126.1 GCA_949296295.1 uncultured Alistipes sp.
AATATATTCCAAGAACCAATCATAAGAATAAAAACAGACGCTTACTCAGGAAAGCAGCAATATATGAATTCCGGAAATAAGGGACTGTCGAACGACATCATCCTGTTCAAAATTCCAAATTACATCATTCTAATCCCATTCCGGAAGGAGGGATATCGTCTGGCGCCGCACCCCATTTTTTATTTGGACGATTTCCCATTATAAGTTCCAATTTTCCTCCATCTGCAAGATCCGTATGATTAAACCATGCCCTATTCCAATTTTTCCCATTTAATTTCGCTGATTGTATATATTTATTTTCTTTGGAACAGTTTTGAGCTATAATTTCGAAATATTTTCCATTGGTCAATTTTAATTTCACAGATTGAAAAGAAGGACTCCCTATATTATAAATCGGTAATCCAGGTGTTACGGGATAAAAACCCATCATTGAAAAAACAACAAACGCACTCATTCCTCCACCATCTTCGTCTCCGGGAACCCCCATTAAATCATTTCGAAACCACTGGTCAAGAAGTGTTCGAATACGCTTTTGTGTCATCCAGGGACGTCCTGAATAATTATACAGATAAGGGATATGCAGAGAAGGCTCATTAGCCATGGAGAACTGTCCCACATTACCTGTATGATCAGGTAATTGACTATAAAATTCAAATTTTGAGCTTCCTAATGATTCTCTGAATGTCTGGTCTAAATTCTCATTAAACCTGTCATTTCCTCCCATAAGTGAGATTAAATCGGCTATGTTATGCTGCACATCCCATCGATATACCCATCCGTTATTCTCTCCGTAGTAAAGTCGTGCTCCCATACCTCCTGAACGTTTATAATCAAATGGTTCTATAAACCTCCCTTCTTTATCCTTAGGATGGAAAAAACCTGTTTGCGAATTATATAAGTTACGATAATTATAACTTCTCTCCTGATATTTTTTCTGGTCTGCATCAAGTCCCAAAAAACCGGCTATTCGAGAAAGACACCATTCATCATAAGCTGTTCCTAAAGTCACAGCAACAGGTTGACGTTTTTCAAAATGATGTACTTCAGGTACATTTTCTTCTTCCCCAACCTCTAAAGCAGGAATATATCCATGTTCCTTATAAAAATCATCCAACCATCCTGCCGGAGCTCCGGACCACGGAGCCAATGTTTTCTCCTCAATACCTCCCCGACAAGCGTCATATGCCAATTGCAAATCAAAACTACGCAACCCTTTTGAATAAGCATCAGCAATAGTAGCAACCCCATGATTGGAATTCATACGACGGGAATCTCCTGTAACTTCTGGAAATGTAGGCATCCATAAATGCTCCATTTGTTGAGCCATACATAAAAATGAATTGATTATATCTGACTCTATATCTGCATCGGTCAACAATCGTAAAGGATGCGTAGCCCGATAAGTATCCCATATCCAGTCATCCGTATAAAATTGAGTTCCATTATCCTCATGAATCTTATGATCAAAAGCACTGTAATAACGTCCATATTCACTAATACATATCGGACGTTCATAACAACGATACAAAGAAGTATAAAATACGGTCATCTGATCCTCTGTCGCTCCTTTCACCTCTATTTTTGATAGCGTATTGTTCCATAATGTCCGTCCGACATCTGCGACTCTCTTCAAATCATAATCCGCTATCTCCCTGTTCATATTTTCACGAGCCTGTTCCTCACTGATAAATGACACACCATATCGTAGATTAATTTGCTTCATATGAGCCGGGAATCCAACTGCTACTGCTGAATTTTCTCCTGTAATTTCATGCCGAGAACCATCTAACCCTCCCTTAGAGGACACAACTCCTGTCAAATCAGGTTTCTGTTGAATTTCCATCCATAGATATACACGTGTCTGATTTCCTATCTCTTGATAACCTGAAATAATATTGTTTTCCACTTTCAATGCTCCATTTCTACTGTTCACTACAAGAAAAGAAGTAGTATCCTGAGAAAAGTCTATCTGATAAACTGCCGAACGATGGGATGGAGCAAATTTGACATTGGTATCAAAATTTTCAAGTATTACTTCATAATAATAAGGTTTCAATACCTCATTATCATAAGAATAATCCATATAAGGCATAAGATTGTCTTGAGAACCTTGAACAGGGCAAAAATTAAATGAAGAGTTACTTCTATGACTGGTTACAATCAAAGGTAACCCTCTGACAAGATCTCCGGTAAAATCGCTTCGTTCAGGATATACTCGCAACATACTATTGGGTAAATGAATGGTCGGGAAAGTAGGGACCAACAGATGACTGATATTCCCCATATACGGATTTACCCAATCTACCGGAGATTTACTTCGATTACCATTCTGGCAACACCCATAAAACAAAGCAAGAATGAAAAGTATTATTCCTTGTTTTTTCATTTTCTTATTTTAATTTTTTTATAACTACCCAAGGTAGTTGATACACAAACACATCAAATTAAATTTCTCATTCACATAATATCGGTTTCCCAAGTCAATTATATATTGAGACCTTACTCTTTTTTGTCCATTCTAAATATTCCATACTCTCCTCCCAGAAATAAAGAATGATGATGATTATTTACCGACTATTACATTTTTTAGAAATCCGAACTTGCTCATTTGCCCGAGCTGATTTCTATCTTTCTTATCCTCCATATTTACCAATTCTGATACATCACAAAGGAGGTACGCCAAATTTTATAATTTGACACACCTCCTTATAATTACAGAATGTCTAGTCCTGAAATAGCGTTACAACAAAAAGAAGTAACAATATGGAAAAGACAGAAACAAAGTACGTTAAACGTACACAAAAG
>CASFOM010000127.1 GCA_949296295.1 uncultured Alistipes sp.
AAATAATATATTTGAAAAGACAGGAATGAGTGCTATTTTAATAGAAAGCGATGCTGAAGGTTGGTTTGAATCCGGTCCTGTAAATGATGTATTAATTGCCAATAATACATTTATAGATTGTGCTTATCAAGGAGGGCCAGGAAATGCAATTATAGCTCTAAACCCTTCCAATACGATCATTGATGCACAAAAACCTGTTCATAAAAACATCCGAATCATCAACAATAAATTTAAAACATTCGATTATCCTATTTTGTTTGCTAAAAGTACAGAACATCTATTGTTTCAGGGAAATGAAATTGAAAAAACGAACACAACAAGCAACTTATGTGGGAATAAAAATACATTCTATTTCAATGGTTGTAATGGAATAATTTTAGAGAACAACAAATGGACTGGATGGGAAGAAAAACCTATAACCAAAATAGAAAATATGCATAAAAAGAACATTAAAAGTGATTGTGAATAAATTTTCCGAAAGAGATGTTTAAAACAGACTTATATGTTATTAACCACATATTATAAAAATTCTTGTTATTTAAATTCAATATCTCTTGTATTTTGGATATTTGAACTCTACCAACCTATGCAATATTATACAATACTTAAATAATCTATTAATTATATAATAGGGGAAAATCAATTAATTTTGACTCTCCCCTATTATATAAGATATCTAAAAATTAACAAAACACTAAACAACAAGAGATGTAAATGTTTACTGACTCAAATAAAGCGACACTAACATCCAATAATAAGGCACTTTTTATTTTACCTCTCACTTGTTTTTATCTGGTATAAAATAACAATCTTATTATTCTTGAACCACTCCCGAAGACTGATCAACCATAGCAGGGACACCTTCCTCTATCGGGAGATCTTCGAAAGTTGCATTATCCGCTCCAAATATCCATCCGTATATCAACACCAAAATAGTAGCGATTATCGCGATAATCGCGATAACAAACACCATATCACTTCCTTTTTTCTTACCTGTTTTAGGAACAGGACGACGACGATTCTGTCCTGAAACCTGTGCAGGACGAACAGGACCTCCTGTTTGAGAAGGGACATCCGGTTTATTAGGATTAACAGGAATTGTCCCATATAAGTTAGCCGTTCGTTGTTGCGAATTACCTCGATGAACTTGAGGAGGTATTGGTCTTTCTGGTCCTGATGGACGAGAGGTAGAATTATTTCCATAAAGGCTGTTCACTGTTTGACGACGAGATTCTCCAACAGGAACTTCAACAGGACGTTCCGAACCGTTAATATTCGATGAAGTAGAAACCGTATCTTCTTTCGGTGAAAAATAACGAGCCCCAATACCACTATTCCGATTAGGTTGAGGAGGATAAGACGATTGGATATTACCATGACCTGAAACTGGTGAATGTGGAGTAGAAACCGGTTTTTCCTCTGATTCCGAAGGAGAAACAGGGAAAGAAGGGATGGTCTGTTTTAATACTCTCGGTTGTTCTTCTGGAACAGGGACCGGAATAGTCTTCTCTGGTTCTATAGCAGGTACTTTTTCCTGTGTCGGAATAGTAGACTGTTGTTCCGGCTGAGGTTCTACCTTCTCTGCTACCTCTTCCTTAACAGCTTCACTTTCTTTTGCTAAATAAATTACTTTATTCGCATCATATTTCAATACACCGACACCTTCTATAATATATTGTCCTCTTTCATTCAATGATTTCCGAATATATTCAACATATTCTTTCAAAATCATTTCCGCTTCATCCTTTTCAACTCCTGCCCAACTTTGCAATGCAGACAATAAGACTCCATCGTCTTTATTTAAAAACGGCACAAATACCAAAATAATCCCTACTCCATCCACATTTTTACGAATAAATGCCCCCAAACCGGGAATAATTAGCCGTTTATTACGCTGCAGACATGTAATCAACAGTTTGTTTATCATAGTCGTAATCATTAATCAATTTACAATATACTCCCCTTATAGGAATCAATTTTCAAAGATATAAAAATTTCAAATATAAACACATATAATCCCATGTTTTTTACAATCAATACTACCAATCTTTTCTTATTGTTCTTCCCATCTTTTTTTGTATTATTTCTCTTATTTTCATACATTCTTGAACATACACTACAATTCCATATCCTCCCCATTTACAAATTAAACAGAATAAGGATAAAATAGGAATAGCCCTCATCTTAAATCAAACTGTAATTCTCAATTTTAATTCCTCCATTAATATCGTCAAACAAAAAATTCATTGTAATATCTTATTGTCCTTACTTCTTTTACATAAAAATCTGTATGCAAATAACCGGACAGCTAAAAAAGAAAGGCCTGTATCATAACATCAAGAAACAAAGAGAAAAGTCGTACAAACCTGTTTCCGTTTTATTCATAATATCCATAAACATATTTTAAAAGAAAAAACCCTAAAAATGCCCTTGTGTTCTGATTTTTTATCGTACATTTGCACCATTCAGAAAAGTATGTATATACCCCTGTTTAAATTAATTGCTGAATTAAAAAATGAAGAACAAATACATCGATTTAATTGAACAGACTTTTGAATTTCCTCAAGAAGAGTTCGATGTTAGTGATTATGAATTAAATTTCCATCATGTTCCATTGATGGATATTATTAAGCAATATGGAACTCCCTTGAAAATAACCTATTTACCCAAAATTTCCTCTCAAATACAACGGGCAAAAAGGTTGTTTAATGTAGCTATGGCAAAAGTAGATTATAAAGGTTCTTACAACTACTGTTATTGTACCAAAAGCTCCCATTTCTCGTTTGTACTGGAAGAAGCCTTAAAAAATGACATTAATTTGGAAACTTCTTCTGCCTATGATATTTTTTTAATAAATGCTCTATATGAAAATGGAGTCATAGACAAAGATACCTATATCGTATGTAATGGCTTCAAACGTCAATTATATGTAGAAAACATAGCAGGACTAATTAACAATAACTTTATTAATACAATTGCCGTATTGGACAATAAAGAAGAATTAGATGCTCTGGATGCTTTAATTGACGAACATAAAAAAGCCAAATTAGGCATACGAATCGCAGCTGAAGAAGAACCTAAATTCGACTTCTATACTTCCCGTTTGGGAATACGTTATAACGATATTATTGATTTTTATCTTGAAAAAATCAAAAACAATCGCAAGTTTGAGTTAAGAATGCTCCACTTCTTCATTAATACAGGTATTCGTGACACAGCCTATTATTGGAGCGAATTGAATAAATGTATCAATTTATATTGCCGATTGAAAAAAGTGTGTCCTGAATTGGACTCTCTAAATATCGGAGGAGGATTTCCTATCAAAAATTCATTGAGCTTCAATTATGACTATGAATACATGACAGAAGAAATTATTGCTCAAATAAAAAATATCTGTCATCAGTATGATGTTGCCGAACCCAATATATTTACAGAATTCGGATCCTTTACAGTAGGAGAAAGCGGTGCTACATTATTCTCCATTTTGAATCAGAAAAAGCAGAACGACAGAGAATTATGGTACATGATTGACAGTTCATTCATGACTACCCTACCGGATATCTGGGGAATCAACCAACGATACATCCTGTTAGCCATAAACAATTGGGACAAAGAATATCAACGAATATTTTTAGGAGGATTAACCTGCGACAGTGAAGACTTTTATAATGCTGAAGCACATTCAAATGCCATATATCTTCCTAAAATAGAACCGGGAGAAACCCAATATATTGGATTCTTCCATACAGGAGCTTACCAGGAATCATTAGGGGGATATGGGGGATTACAACACTGCCTTATTCCCGCACCAAAACACATCATCATAGATCGTGACAAAGATGATAACGATTATTATACCCGATTATTCGCAAAGGAACAAAGTTATCGCTCCATGTTGCGGACTTTAGGATATTGATGATACTATATTTTCCTAATAAACTTAACAGCAGCCGGAAACGGCGCCCTAAAAATATTTAACTATGTCGGAATTCAAATATCAGGAACCATTTCCTATCTCAGAAGACACTACGGAATATCGTCTTCTGACCAAAGATTACGTACACTGTACCGAATGCAATGGACGTAAAATATTAACCATAGATCCTGAAGGTTTAACTCTTTTATCCAAGGCAGCTTTTTCAGACGTATCTTTTTATTTAAGGGCAGCTCATTTACAAAAATTAGCAGACATACTTAAAGATCCAGAAGCCACTGACAATGACCGTTTTGTTGCTTATACCATGCTGGCCAACCAGGTAGTGGCAGCTGAAGGAGAACTCCCTACCTGTCAAGATACGGGAACAGCTATTGTTATTGGGAAAAAAGGAGAAAATGTATATACAGGTATTTGTGATGCAGAAGCTCTTTCCAAAGGTGTTTACGAAACCTATAAGGAAAGAAATTTACGTTATTCCCAAGTAGTTCCATTTACTATGACGGAAGAAAAAAACAGCGGAAACAATCTGCCTGCACAAATAGATATTTATGCGACACAAGGGAATAAATATGAATTTCTGTTTATTACCAAAGGAGGAGGTTCTGCAAACAAAACTTTCTTGTATCAACAAACCAAAGCCCTTTTAAATGAAGAGTCTTTAACCAAATTCATTAAAGAGAAAATTAAAGATTTAGGAACTTCCGCTTGTCCTCCATATCATTTGGCTATTGTTGTAGGAGGAACTTCTGCGGAAGCCAACCTAACAGCAGTAAAAAAGGCTTCTGCTGGTTATTATGATCACTTGCCGACTCATGGCAACGAAGGAGGACAGGCATTCCGCGATCTCGAAGGGGAAAAGAAAGTATTGAAAATATGTCAGGAAAGTGGTGTGGGAGCTCAATTTGGAGGAAAATACTTAGTACATGATGTACGGGTTATCCGAATGCCTCGCCATGCGGCCTCTTGTCCGGTAGGCATTGGAGTTAGTTGTAGTGCAGACCGAAATATCAAGGCTAAAATTACAGAAGAAGGTATTTTCTTGGAAGCTCTTGAAAAGAATCCAGCTCGATTCTTACCCAAAGAAGCTCCTTTACTAAAACCTGCTGTAGAGATTGATTTGGATATGGGAATGGATAAAGTTCGTGAAGAACTTAGCAAACATCCTATAAAAACTCGTCTCAATATTAAAGGAACATTAATTGTCGCTCGAGATATTGCTCATGCGGAAATAAAGAAACGTATTGACGCCGGAGAACCTATACCTCAATATATGAAAGATCATCCTGTATATTATGCAGGGCCTGCAAAAACCCCAGCAGGCATGGCATCAGGAAGTTTCGGACCCACAACTGCCGGACGTATGGACCCTTATGTTGATTTATTCCAAAGTCATGGAGGATCAATGGTTATGGTAGCAAAAGGGAATCGTTCAAAAGCCGTTACCGATGCTTGTAAAAAGCATGGAGGTTTTTATTTAGGCTCTATTGGTGGCCCAGCAGCTATTTTAGCAAAAGACAGTATAAAAAGTGTAGAAGTAATTGATTTCCCTGAATTAGGAATGGAAGCTGTAAGAAAAATATATGTAGAAAATTTCCCGGCCTTTATCATCGTAGATGACAAAGGAAATGATTTCTTCGCTTCTTTATAAAATAAAGACTTATACAAGAGGCCGACCCAAAAGAGAATTTTTGAGGTCGGCTTCTTTGCATAATGCAGAATGATATTCGGCTGCAATTTTTGAAGTTGCA
>CASFOM010000128.1 GCA_949296295.1 uncultured Alistipes sp.
GCAAGGGATTAATAACTCCTCAAAATAATCAAAATATGGAGAATTCCGATAAGCAGATACGATACCCCTCCAATGTCTTGTTTGCCAATCCATCGAATAATCAATACGAGTATCCTTTACCAAAGTCTTTTCTCCATGCACTTTCACTATCGGAATAGAAAGAGATATCACACCGTTAGCGGACAAAATATCACAACGGTTCCGATAACTTTGCTTCACATAACTATCATACCGTTCTATGACGCACCTTTCTCTCCCGAGCAATTTGGAAAAATATTGTATGTTACCGGCATAAGCCGTGGATAATAGTATCATTCTTTCCAATCTCCATTTTCCTTAATCAATTCAATCAAAGCATCGACAGCCTCCTCCTGTGGAACATTTCGTCGTACAGGAACTTTTCCCTTATAAAGAGTCACTCGCTTAGGACCACTGCCTACATAACCATAATCAGCATCTGCCATCTCTCCAGGGCCATTCACAATACATCCCATAATCGCTATTTTCAATCCTTTCAATCTGCTTGTTTTTTGTTTGATTTCACGCAGAGAGTCTTCCAATGAATATAACGTCCGACCACAACCGGGACACGAGATATATTCCGTTTTTGAAATACGCACACGGGCTGCCTGTAAAATTCCAAAAGCCAATTCTGTCAAACGTGCTTTGGGAATAGTATTGTTCTTCGTTTCAATCCATAACCCATCTCCCATACCATCAATAAAGGCCATACCCAAATCCGCAGAGGCATATATCGACAATTCCTCCCAAGAAACGGCATCATACATTCGATGAATAATAACGGGATTCTTAATGCCTTTAGCGTCAAGTTGCAGGAAGAATGCCCGTATTTCCGCCGGAATATTGGAATGTTCACTACATAACACCACAATCTTATCTTCAGGGATAGAATCCGCTGACAAAGGTAACAACTCTTCCAATTTCAAAGGGAACAGTTTATCCCGTAAAGAGATTGGAGAAAAATCTGCCTTTACCCCCCCTGATTCTCCTATAACAACTGGAGGCTGATTCCCCCCTACTCCATTTACCTCACAGGTCTTACGTCGAACCGACTCATACGGATAATAACTCGTTGTTTCACATATCGGTAAAGAAGCTGTTTTTTCTCTATCTCTATAATATTCTGACAACATACGGGCCACAGGAATCTCTCGGGCAGGATGTTCCGTAAGCGACACCCGCAAAGTATCTCCTAATCCATCATTTAATAATGCTCCGATTCCTACTGATGATTTAATCCGACCATCCTCTCCTTCCCCGGCTTCTGTCACGCCCAAATGAAGCGGATAACTCATCCCCTCCCCTCGCATGGTAGCACACAACAACCGATAAGCATGAACCATAACCTGCGTATTACTCGACTTCATCGACACTACTACATGATGAAACTTCTCTTCACGGCATATTCGTAAAAATTCCATAGCAGAAGCAACCATCCCTTCCGGTGTATCTCCATAACGGGACATGATACGGTCTGATAAAGAACCATGATTAACCCCTATACGTAAAGCTGTTCCGTATTGTCTGCATAGCTCCAACAAATCATGCAACTGTTTTCTCAATCGCTCCAATTCTGCTGCATATTCTTCCTCACTGTATTCCACTTGATTAAAAGAAGCCCGCTTATCTATAAAATTACCCGGATTAATCCGAACTTTCTGAACTTGACGAGCTGCTTCAAAAGCTACTTTCGGGTTAAAATGAATATCTGCTACCAAGGGAACATCATATCCTTTCTCCTTTAATCTACGACGAATTTCACCCAAATTAGCAGCATGACGCACAGTCTGAGCCGTAAATCGAATTAACTGGCCTCCGGCATCAACAATCTCCTGTGTCTGAAACACAGAAGCATCTGTATCCAAAGTGTCAGTCGTACACATCGATTGCACAACTATTGGTGCTGTACCTCCAATCATTACTGTTCCTACCGGTACAGCTTGAGTACTCCGACGATTATAACGAAACAATGAATCACAATAAACTTCTATTTCTTTCATAATTCTTTTGTCAGTCAAAATACCTTATCTATTTACAAATGTACAAATAAATTGGAAGAGCATTTAGAACGGTGCCTTTTTTGTTAATATTATTCTAATTGATTTTATTTTCAGTCATACTTTTTATCTGTAAAATAAAAATGGATTATACTGCTTTCGTTTTACATTTTATCTTTCGTGTATGATATTCTTTACACTCTCATTCTCCTCCGTTTTTCAAGATAAATACTCCAATATACTCTCCTGAGAATAAAAGGATTCCTCAAAGAATTATCAATTCTTGAGATTGTATTTACATAAAATAAACAGTTTCTTAATTTAAATCGTATCTTTGTACCGCTAAAAAAAGAACCTATACTACATTCATGATGTCCGTACTCGATAAAATACATAGTCCGCAAGATATGAAAAACTTGTCTTCAGAAGAACTGAAGATACTTTGTAACGAATTGCGTACTTTTATCATATCGGAATTAGCCGAAAATCCGGGACATTTGGGTTCAAGTCTCGGAGTCATTGAACTTACAGTGGCTTTACATTATGTGTACAACACTCCCCATGATCAACTTATTTGGGATGTAGGACATCAAGCTTATGCCCATAAAATACTGACAGGGAGAAAACAACAATTTCATACACAACGAAAATTAGGAGGAATCAGCGGTTTCCCCAAACGGTCCGAAAGTGAATATGATGCTTTCGGAGGAGGACATTCTTCCGTTTCCATTTCCGCTGCATTAGGTTTGGATATAGCTGCCGGATTTCAAGGAAAAAAACAACACACCATAGCTGTTATCGGAGATGGGTCCATGACCGGGGGATTGGCCTTCGAAGGAATCAATAATGCAGGAGTATCAGGGAAAGATTTGTTGGTTATTCTCAATGACAATAAAATATCTATTGATCCCAATGTAGGGGCGTTAAAAGAATACTTGTTAAGTATCTCCACTTCCAGACGGTATAATCGATTCAAACAAAATGTACAACAGGCGTTACAAACATTCCCTCGTTTGAACCGGGCCATTGCTCAATTCGTACTATCCATCAAACGGTCATTACTTCAACAAAGTAATTTATTTGAATCATTTGGATTCAGATATTTTGGGCCTGTGGATGGACACGATTTGAAGGCCTTAACCAAAGTCCTGGAAGACATGAAACATATTAAGGGGCCTAAACTTCTCCATGTTCTAACCGTTAAAGGGAAGGGATACAAACCTGCAGAACAGAGTCAAACAACCTGGCATGCTCCGGGGAAATTCGATTTAGCTACGGGAGAACAAATTAAAGGAACGAAAGGATGCTTAAAATTTCAGGAAGTATTTGGGCATACCTTGGTAGAATTAGCTGAAAAGAACAAAAAAATCGTAGGAGTTACTCCTGCCATGCCAACAGGATGTTCCATGAATATCATGCAAAATGTCATGCCTGATCGCGTATTTGATGTAGGTATTGCAGAAGGGCATGCCGTTACTTTTTCCGGAGGAATGGCTGCCAATGGATTAATTCCTTTCTGTAATATTTATTCTTCCTTCATGCAACGGGCTTATGATAATGTTATTCACGATGTTGTATTACAAGGTGTAGATGTCGTGTTGTGTTTAGACCGAAGCGGATTAGTCGGAGAAGATGGAGCTACACATCATGGAGCATTTGATATTGCCTATTTCCGTTGTATTCCTCATATCATTATTTCAGCTCCGATGGATGAACATGAATTACGTAACTTAATGTACACCGCTCAAGAAGGAGGACATGGTGCATTTGTTATTCGTTATCCTCGGGGAAAAGGGAGTTTAACCGATTGGCATAATCCATTTCATTCCATCAAAATAGGAACAAGTCGAACCCTTACTCAAGGAAAAGATATAGCCGTTTTATCTCTTGGAGCGATAGGAACAGAAGTTGCTGCTGCCATCAATGAATTACGGGACGAAATGGGAATAGAAGCAGAACATGTGGATTTACGATTCGCCAAACCTCTTGATACTGTTATGCTTCATGATATTGCCAAGCGATTCAAACAAATCATAACAGTAGAAGACGGTATTTTAAGCGGAGGTGTAGGTTCCGCCATTTTAGAATTCATGAGTGATAACGGATATGATGTTCAGGTAAAACGTTTAGGCATTCCTGATGAATTTATCCAACATGGAAAGATTTCTGAACTACGTCATTTATGCGGATATGATAAAGAATCAATAAAAAAAGCCATTATATTTTGCATAAATAAAAAATAGTATTACCTTTGTGTCGGAATTGAGAAATCAAGGATACTACACAACAAGCCCAGATGGCGGAATTGGTAGACGCGTTGGTCTCAAACACCAATGGTAGCAATACTGTGCCGGTTCGATCCCGGCTCTGGGTACAAAAGCTAAGTATTAAATTATTAAATACTTAGCTTTTTTATTTTCTATATACTCCCATAAAGAACACCTATTTTACTCTGAAAAACAACCATCCTTGGATAAAAATAAAATCTATTACACCATATTCAAAGGACATATATGTAACAAAAGATAAAAATATTGTTCCCAAAATTTGTAATGTTCAGCATCGATAAAGTGATGAATTATAAAAAATTATCAACATTCAGCAAACACATAACACACTGATAATTAAATATTTTCACACAAACAAATATAATAAATCAAAACTTTTTGCAAATAATTATATTTCAATAGCTTAAAAGCGATTGGATTTTTATCGGACAATGATAAAAAACTCACATTTTTTTGCTATTACAATAAATTTTCTATATATTGCAAAGAAAATATCGGATATCATGAACAAAATCATGTATATATCTGCACAACTTATAATAAATAATATTTTTCCAATATTATTTATTATAAGTTGTGCAGGATGGATATTTTGTATTTCGGATATTTATACTGACCGATTTTCTGTT
Organism: uncultured Alistipes sp.; assembly: GCA_949296295.1. Taxonomy (GTDB): domain Bacteria; phylum Bacteroidota; class Bacteroidia; order Bacteroidales; family Rikenellaceae; genus CASDZK01. The sequence continues at coordinate 4,936 of CASFOM010000128.1, forward strand.
TTACAAAATTTTATTCTTATTACATCCACCTCCATATTACTAGTTAAACGAAGTATACATCTTGCTTCAAATATACGGCCAAACAGCTCTCTTCTATTATATAAATTAGTCAATATATACAAACAAAACGAAGAGACGTACAAAGTATATGACCAAAATCATCATAGAAAAATCGATAAAAATATTGATTCTTTAATCAATATCATAACCCAATTATTACAACAACACATAAAATCCTACTGCCTATGAAACATTCCAAACAAACCCACCCTATAAACTATGTTTACAAAACAACCAGATTATACGAATTTAAAATAGCCGAATCACTCTCTTCTCCCTTAGGAGAGTTTCTATTATCAATTATACTCCAAAAGGGGATGTTGATTTAAACACTTCTAAAGGATCATTTATCTGTATTTGATAATCCTTTTAA
>CASFOM010000129.1 GCA_949296295.1 uncultured Alistipes sp.
CTTAACTGCCTCTAGTTTGATTTCAAAACTATACTTCATAACAAAACCCCGAAAGTTTTTTGTCTAACTTTCGGGGTTCATGTCAAAGTGCGATTTAAGGTTTCTGAATTTATTTGTTCATATCCCTATCCGGGTGCGAATTCAAATATCCAATTCCTCTGAAAATAAAAATCGCTTTTTAGTCAGCCTCTTTTAAATATGATAATCAACACTTTTTCGCTATATCCTCAGTGGTATTTTCAGAAGAAAACCGTTTAATGTATAAAAATCTGATCAATGATTTTCATTATTGTTGGACTCTTTGAGCATAATCGGTAACAACTCATCAAAATAAGAATCCACTTCAAAATCTTTTGTCACTTCCCAATAAGAAGTCTCTTTTTCTTTTAATACCTGAGTACCGACAATCCAACTCTGTATCCAACCGGTTAATGTGGACCAGGCCCCCCAACCATGATCTGCGTTGGAAGCCCAATAATCCCATCGATTATAATCAAAGGCACGGAACCAGGCTCCATCAACATGATTTATATTTTCACTGCATACTTGTATTCGGGTCAGGAAATCGGACATTTTATCGACAGCAGCACGATATTGTTCATTATTGGTGGCAGAAGCAGCTTCATTCAAAGCAAAGAAAGCGAAATTCGAGGTGTATAACATATCTGCAACAGGGTCGCCATTTACTGAAATTAGAGGAGCCTCGGTGATTCCATAATCCTTATTGCTTTTTGGACCACCAAAGGTTCCATTACTGCTTCCCAACTCTTCTCTGACAGCTCCGCAATCTACCTGATTTTTCAATATCTCCTGTACCATGACATCCAACCATGCCCGGTGTTCCGGAGTATCTTCCACCCGAACCAACCAGGCCAACGGCAAAATCATTCGGGCGCGCTCTTGTTGTATGCCGTTCGTCCATCCCCATTTCTCAGGATAAGCCTCCATGGTTATTTGAATGGCCTTTTTGGCTTTTTTCAGCAACGGCTCATAACCTGTCTTGTCGTATAACCACAAATAACAGGCCCACATCCACGATTCAAAATGAGGATGCGGATTAATAAAATCAGGTCTTTCAGAAAAATACTCCCATCCTTTTTCCATAATCTGAGGTTCTTCCAGTCTCCCTCCCGGAGCAAAAAAGCCGTTAACATTGGCCAATCTAAAGTTCGCAAGGATACATTCTACGATTTCCTTGTTCCATTTGTCATAAGGTTTCAAGAAAGAAGTTGCCGCAATCATGGCCAGGACAGAACGGGCATTGTCATCCGCATAAAAGACGTAATCATGGGTTTCAGACCACCCCAACAATCCATAGACGGGACTTGACGGATTATTCTTCTCTCCCTTTCTAAAAGGAGAAGAAATAAATACATAATCCAATAAATTTTTAGCTACCTGCCTATACATATCGTTATTCAATAATGCTCCTCCTGCAGCCAAAGCAAAACTTACTTCCCCCTGTACATCATTTCTCAACCAATAACGATAATCCTGATTCCCGTCGTAATAGATATTGGAAGCGTGACCTTCCAATATTCCATAATGCCCGTCCCCCATTTTTATTGTATCGCTCAATGCAATTCCCACAGGCATCAGACCGTCTCCCTCATATTTTAACTGTAACTCTTTCCAGGAAGCATCTACCAGGAACCTTCCTTTAAAAAACCACTCTATCCCTTTTTCCACCATTTCCCTTTTGGCATTCTCTTTCAGTGGTTCGTCTTTTCCATACATGGGTTTTACATTCGTCGGCCATTCAGTAGAAAATTTAAAATCCGGATTATTGGTCAAAAAAGAAAAAATATATCGCCATAATCCTTGCCAAGCATTCAAAGGTTCATAACGTCCTTTTTTAAAATTGCTCAATTTGGTAAAAGCCAGTAAACTGCTTCCTTTTCTAACCAACATGGGATAAGCCTCCACATCACTGATTCCATAATCCGCCTTATCATAACCGGCAACTTTGGCCAAAACCAATAGAGGATGTTCCACGTCAGCCTTATAGATATAACAATCGTTTACTCCTAAAAGCTCCATAGGCTTCAAATCCGGAAGTAAACAGCTATCAACCACCACCCCTCTTTCCAATTTCGACCTAAATACTTTTGAAGCAATATTTATTCCTGGAAAATCATTCACAAATTCAGCATAAAGCTGTAGCTTTTTCTTTTCCACCTGTTCCCAAATATCAGAAGTTATCTTCAGAGGAGTATTAGGATATCCTTCCGACAGCAACATCACAATAGCACCTTCTTCAGCTGCTATTACAGCGTCTTCGGGATTCTCATATGATTTCACAGAAAATCCTTCATTATTAAGAAGTTCATATATCTCATTATCTGAACCGCCATAATAATAGACAACTCCTTTTTTCTGACATCCCACACAAGAAAGAGAAATAAGAAAAACAAATATTATTTTTCTTATCATTGATTTTACAACCAAATTACAATGGATTAAATTCATGACTAACAAATGTTTAGGTTTCTTTAAAAGTTTAGGAAAGAAAGTTTTTTAAAGTTAATCCATTTCTTTTAAGAATACATTATAATTTTAGTATAATTTCAGCGACAAGGGACAAAACAATCAGATAGAAACAAATAACCAACTAATTACCAATAACTTAAAAAAAGACATCACTTCATACGTTTTATAAAGTAAAACCAACCATTTTATATGGGATTCTATAATAAACCGTCTAAAAAAGAAATGTATATATACAAAAAATTATTACGTTCCCTAAGATAAGAAGTATTTAAATTAAAATAGAGGACAAACTATTGAAAATACAAAATTCCTCATCTTATTATCATTCTTCTTCATCAAAATTCAAACAATAAAAAGCCGCCTCAAATAAATTGAGACGGCTTTTTATTGTGGCTAAATACTACTTTGTTCTGAACTATTCTGCCGCAGGAGCTTCAAACAATTTTACAAAATCCTCACGCGATACTTCTTTATCTTTTACTTTAATAGAAGCAGCTACATAATCTATCACTTTGTTTTCAGCCAACCGATCATAAATTTTACGAGCTTCTTCCTTATTGGCCAACATAGAATCCGCATAATTATTCAACATGCTTTCTTCTACATTAGGCATTCCGTAATAAGCAAATTGCATAGCTGCGGTTGCTTTAGCTTCTGCTACGGCATCTTCTTTCGATATTTCAATCTTTCCTTCTTGAGCATAATGACGTTTGATAACATCCCAAGCCATCATTTCCAAGAACTGGGGGAAGTCCTTTTCAATCTCTTCCATAGAGAATTTTCCATCATTGATGGCGTACAACCAATTCTTCAAGAACGGTTCAGGTAATGTCAAGGCAGCAGCCTTCATTAAGGCTTTCTTCGTATCATCAACAAATTTATATCTTGTTTCCTGTTTCAAATTATCAGCGACCTTTTCAGCAATCATTGCATCAAACTGTTCTTCATTAGTGATGTCTCCGGCAGGGAATGCTTCTTTAAAGAACGCTTCATTCATTTCAGGATTTTCAAATTTCCGAATGCGGGTAATCGTCAAATTAAACACAGGATTGATACCTTCCAATTCATCTTCCTTAACCTGCAAGACAGCAGCGCGTTGTGCCGGTTGTTTATAAAGGTCGTTTATATTGACTTCCATTTTATCGCCCACTTTCTTACCGATAAAAGGTTTACGTTCTTCTTCACTCATGCTGACCAATCCCACATAAGCATCTTCCACAGACATTCCTTCCTGTTCCAAAGTCACAGACAAGGCTTCATCGGAAGTTACTACATCGGTATCAACCAATTTTCCAAAACGGCGAAGATAATTATCCTTGTACTCTTTCTTCATCTCATCGCTCACAGTAATTGTATAGCGAGTTACATTTATTTTCCCCAAGTCAATGTTCACTTCAGGAGCCAAACCAACTTCAAAACAGAATTCAAATTGGGTATCATTTTCAAAGTCTAAATTTTTCTGTTCCTTGCTGGGAAGAGGTTCTCCCAAAATATTGATTTTATTTTCATCCAAGTAAGCAATCATTGCTTCGGAAGCCTTACGGTATGATTCTTCAGCCGTCACCCCTTTACGGTACATTTTATTGATTACCCCCATAGGAACCATTCCTGGGCGGAATCCCGGCATATTGGCTTTTTTTCGATAGTTTTTCAATGATTTTTCTACTGCTTCTGCATAATCAGCAGATTCTACCGTTACTCTAAGCAACGCCGCCTGATTTTCAAGCGTTTCTTTAACTATATTCATTTAAAGAGTAAGTTAAGTTTAATATGTAATTTTTAAATTATTCCTGTAAATCAAAAAAACCGCAGGCCACGATCTTTGTGCAGCTTACGGTTTTTCAGAGTGCGGATGAAGGGACTCGAACCCCCACGCCTCACGGCACTAGATCCTAAGTCTAGCGCGGCTAC
>CASFOM010000130.1 GCA_949296295.1 uncultured Alistipes sp.
ATTCTAGAACCTTTATCAAAACCAGACCATATTATAGTAAACATACTGTAGATTTTGATATTACGTCGGATTTAATAAAAAAGACGTTTGCGGTACAACCGAAAATTACCGTAGTCCCTGGCTTTATTTCATCGGATTATGCAACAGGAGAAACAACTACGTTGGGACGAGGAGGTTCTGATTATACTGCTTCTATTATTGCGTCGGTGTTGAATGCTTCAATGTTGGAGATATGGACGGATGTAGATGGTTTTATGACGGCAGATCCCCGTATAATCAATAATGCTTATGTCATAGAAAACATCTCCTTCATAGAAGCGATGGAGTTATGTAATTTTGGAGCTAAGGTTATTTATCCTCCAACGATTTTCCCTGTTTATCATAAGAACATCCCTATTTATATCAAAAATACATTTAACCCTTCCGCTAAAGGGACTTATATCCATAACAAAAGCAGTAAGCATGATGTAGATAGGGATACCAGTAAGGCCATTAAAGGAATTTCATCCATCAATGATACTGCATTGCTGACGGTGGAAGGTTTGGGAATGGTTGGTATTATCGGGGTGAATTATAGAATATTTAAGGCTCTTTCGAAAGCCGGTATTAGTGTCTTTTTTGTTTCTCAGGCCTCTTCAGAAAATACAACGTCTATTGGAGTTAGCAATGAGGTGGCGCCTCGCGCAGCAGAAGTTCTGCATGAAGAGTTTGCTAAAGAAATAGCCATGGGAGAAATCAATCGGGTAAAGATTAAACAGAATTTGGCTACTGTGGCTATTGTTGGGGAAAATATGCGTCATCGTCCGGGAGTAGCAGGAAAATTGTTTAATACTTTGGGCAGAAATGGGATTAATGTAATTGCTTGTGCACAAGGGGCCAGTGAAACAAATATCTCTTTTATTGTTGATTTGGAGGTTTTGCGCAAAACCCTTAATGTTATTCATGATTCTTTCTTCCTGTCAGAGTATCAGGTATTGAATATTTTTGTAGTAGGGGTAGGTACCGTAGGAAGTGATTTACTGTCACAAATACAAAAGCAACAATCCAAATTGTTGGAACAAAATGCGCTTAAAATTAATGTGGTAGGGATTTCCAATTCTCGGAAATGTATATTCTCTCGGGAAGGTATTGATTTGAGTACTTATCGGGAACAACTTGAACATTCTTCCATTCCTTCGTCTCCAGAATTGTTGCTCAAGGAGATTATAGATATGAATATTTTTAATTCTGTTTTTGTCGATTGTACAGCCAGTGATAAAATTCCACCTATTTACAAAGCTTTGTTGGAACATAATGTCTCGGTAGTAACAGCTAATAAAATTGCAGCGTCCGGTAAGTATGAGATTTATCAGGAACTGAAAACCATTGCTCGAAGCAAAGGAATCAAGTTCTTATTTGAAACGAATGTTGGAGCAGGATTACCTATTATCAATACCATCAACAGCTTAATCAATAGCGGAGACCGTATTTTGAAAATAGAGGCTGTCCTTTCAGGAACGTTGAATTTTATTTTTAATAACATCAGTAAAGAGATTCCGTTCAGTAAAACGATAGCCATGGCTAAAGAAGCCGGATACAGTGAACCGGATCCTCGTTTGGATTTGAATGGATTGGATGTGATACGAAAAATAGTTATTCTTTCTCGAGAAGCAGGTTATCGCATTAATATTGAAGATGTGAAAAAAGAGCTGTTTGTCCCTCAAAAATATTTTGACGGTTCGTTGGAAGATTTTTGGAAAACCATAGGAGAATTGGATGAAGATTTTGACCGACGACATGATTTGTTACAGGCAGAAAACAAGCGTTGGCGTTTTGTTGCTAAATTGGAAAATGGCGTAGCTTCTGTCGGGTTGCAGGAAGTAGATTCCGATAATCCGTTGTATCATTTGGAGGGTAGTAATAATGTTATTTTATTGACTACTGAACGATATAAAGAATATCCCATGATGATTAAGGGGTACGGAGCGGGAGCCAGCGTAACAGCAGCCGGTGTGTTTGCAGATATTATCAGTATTGCTAATATCCGTTAAAATAAAAAGAAGTAAAAGAGAGGGGAAAAAGAGATGAAAAGAGGCGTATGGTTTTTCCTGTTTCTATGTTGTACTGCTTTTATGTCTGCAGTGAGGGGAGAATCTGTTGTTTTGAACGATGTTCGGGAACGCTTGAAATGGGTAAATCTTGAGTCGTTGCATCAGGCAATGAATGATATGCGTCAATTCTCCGGATTTGATTATGCGGAGGCGGAGCAACATTGGAATTATATTTCGGAACATTTGGATGGAGTGCAAGCAAAGCTATATGGTCCCGATAGCCTGTCTGTATTGGATGATGCTTTGGAACTGTTAAGTCGCCAGCGGGCGATTGTATTGGCTAATCCATTGTTAGATATGGATAAAATAATAGTCACTCGTTTTGAATTGGGAAAGAAAGCTCGTAAAGCGATGGCTCCGGCCATGTGTACTCCTCCTGCCAATTATGCCGGACTAATGGATATTCCTCGGGTGGGTTACCGGGCAGAGATTTGTGAGTTGTCCCATTTGCGAGGAGATGTTTCCAAACGGACTATTTATAAACCGGAATTGGATGCAGGAATTGCTGATGTACAATTACATTGGAATGCGGATCGGTTACTTTTCGTTTCTTCTGATACTTCTTATAAATGGCAGATTTTTGAAATAGGTGTTGATGGACATCATTTGAAACGGATTACTCAGGTTTCAGACTCTGAATTGGAGTTTGCTGATCCTTGTTATCTTCCAGATGGTCGAATATGGTTGACTACCAATATTGGATATAATGGTATTCCTTGTGAAAACGGGTTACGAGTCATTCATAATATGGCCATTTATGATCCTGCTACGGATTACTTGAGAAAAATATCCTTTGATCAGGACGGAAATTGGTGCCCTACTGTATTGAATAATGGTCGCATTATGTATACCCGATGGGAATATACGGATTTGACTCATTATTTTTCTCGGATTGTGATGCATGCCAATCCTGATGGAACGGAAACCAAAGCCTTGTATGGGAGTGGTTCGTTTTGGCCCAATAGTATTTTTGACATGAAGCAATTACCTTCCGGGAGTAGTCGGTTTATCGGAATTGTTTCCGGTCATCATGGAGTTTCGCGTTCAGGGCGTTTGATGATTTTTGATCCGGCCAAATCCCGGAAAGAGGAGAAAGGGGTGGTTCAAGAATTACCGTATCGGGGACGTCCTGTTGTCCCGGAGATTAAGGATTACCTGGTAGATGGTGTTTGGCCACAATTCTGTCGCCCTTTCCCTCTGAATGATCACTATTTTTTAGTAACGGCCAAATTATCCAAGGAGTCGTTATGGGGAATTTATTTGGTAGATGTATTTAATAACCTTACTTTGATAGCAGAACAAGAGGGAATAGGTTATATCACCCCCATTCCTTTGGTAAAACGTTCTGTTCCCCCGATTATCCCGGACCGTATTGATCCGGAGGACAAAGAAGCAACGGTCTTCATTCAGGATATTTATGAAGGAGAGGGATTACGGGGAGTCCCTCGAGGTGTCGTGAAAAAACTTCGTGTTTTTACCTATGAATATGCTTATTTGAATTCTCCTTCCGATTTTGATGCACAAGGTATTCAGAGTGGTTGGGATATTAAACGGGAATTGGGTACGGTACCGGTGGAAAAAGACGGTTCTGCCATCTTTAAAGTTCCTGCCAATACTCCTATTTCGCTTCAGCCCTTGGATGAATCGGGATGTGCCATACAGTGGATGCGCAGTTGGTTTACTCCTATGCCCGGAGAGATTGTTTCCTGTATTGGTTGTCATGAAGATCAAAATACTATTCCTGTCCCTAAACGAGTGTTGGCTTCAGAAGAGACTCCTCGAGTGTTGACTCCTCCGTCAGGAGGAATTCATCCATTGAATTTTCCGATGGACATTCAACCTATTCTGGACCGCGTTTGTGTGGCTTGTCACGATGGAAAGAATGATTTGATAACACTAAAGGGAGACTCGACAGAAACCTATCGGCGTGGAGTTGTAACAAAGATTGTTCGAGAATACAGCAGAAGTTATCTGAACCTGCATCCTTATATTTATCGTCAAGGTCCTGAAGCAGATATCTATGTTTTGCGTCCTTATGAATACCATGCATCCAACAGTGAATTGATACGAATGTTGGATAAAGGTCATCATGGGGTTCAATTAACAGAAGAGGAACGACAGACGTTGTGTAAATGGATTGATTTTAATGCTCCATATTCCGGTTCATTTGAAATTTGGAATCGAGAAGGAGAGGATCAATATAATCGTCGTCGTGAATTGATGAAAAAATATGCATCTGTTGATGTTGATTGGCGAAAAGAGTTGGAAGATTATGCCGCAATATTGAAGGCGAAGGGGAC
>CASFOM010000131.1 GCA_949296295.1 uncultured Alistipes sp.
CGTTGTATGCAAATTGTATGTTCGGTAAATAAATAAGAGGTTGCAAGAAAATTGCAACCTCTTATTTATCAGGCTCTTCAACCAGGACTTGAACCTGGGACCCCCTGATTAACAGTCAGGTGCTCTAACCAACTGAGCTATTGAAGAATGTTTATCTTTCGATTACGGTGCAAAGATAGTGTATGTAGAAATATCCTCCAAATTTTTTTGATAAATTTTTATTGAAAAAAATCATTTTATTGCTTTATAATGCCTCAAAACATTGATTGTGAACATTTACAGAAGAATATATTTTTTTAGAAAAGTTCACTTAATACTTTAATCGAGGATATGTGATAAACAGCGTCGTGATGAAAATCGATAAAGTCAATGAGGGCATTTAATAAAGATACTCGTTGAGTACGGCTAAGTGATAGTTGTCCTAATTGTTCCGGAGTCGTTTTAATAAAAGCAGCCAAATAAGCCGAAATCTCTTGGTCTATAAAAAAAGAATGTTGGGGTTTCAATACCGTAAACTCGCCCCGTCTGATATCGAAAAAGGATTTTTCCTGATAGGCGTTGGATGGGTAAAAACCTAAAAAACGGGTAAGTTGTAATAAAAAATAAATATGGTAATTCGCTACCCCTTCCTGAAGGTTGTTTAAGGTATAGATGGCATTAATAAAGAAATGGAAAAATTCCGGGTTGGGTGATTCTTCCCGTAAAATTCGATATATAACTTCCGCCAGAAAAAGAGCAATGGCTGACTTTTTTATATCAAATAAAATCTCAGGTGCTAAGAAACTGCTTGTGGCTTCCTCTATCCGATGCATCTCCCCTCGGCTATTTTTACATCCAACCAGATCTATAACCGTTAATGGCTGCAATACAATGCGGGTTTTGCCAATTACCGGACGACCTGACCGATTCCCTTTGACGTAGTAGGTGAGACGACCATACAACTCCGTGTACATATATACTATATGTCCTGTTTCACCATGTTTTATTGTGTTCAGAACAATTCCTTTCGTTCGATAACTTTCCGGCATATTTTCTGTTTAACGGTAGTGAGATACAAAGAACAGGTAAAGATACCTCTTTTCTGTAAAAAAATATTTACAGTTGCCACATGATGAATATTTTTTGGAATTGCGACGTAGAAGTTCTCTAAAAAAAGTTATATTTGTGATTGGATTAACAGTAAATGGAATGTTTAACAACTAAATAATTTTCACTATGCAGTCAATTGACACTTACAATTTTGCAGGAAAACGGGCGATTATTCGCGTCGATTTCAACGTTCCTTTGGATGAGAATTTCAATGTAACTGACGATAATCGTATCCGTGCAGCTATCCCTACCATTAAAAAAGTGTTGGATGGGGGTGGTTCCGTTATCTTAATGTCTCATTTGGGAAGACCGAAAGAAGGTCCTACCGATAAATATTCTTTGAAACATATTATCCCTACTTTGGAAGCCCGTTTGGGACGTCCTGTACAATTTGCTGACGATTGCATTGGAGAACAGGCAAAAGAAAAAGCTGCTGCTTTAAAACCGGGAGAAGTTTTGCTGTTGGAAAATTTACGCTTCTATAAGGAAGAAGAAAAGGGGGACGAAGCTTTCGCTCAAAAATTGGCTTCTTTGGCCGATTGCTATATAAATGACGCCTTCGGTACCGCACATCGTGCTCATGCTTCCACTACCATTATCGCCAAATTCTTCCCTAACGACAAAATGTTCGGGTATGTAATGGAAAATGAATTGGCAGCAATAGATAAGGTGTTGGATGCTCCTGAACGTCCATTTATCGCTATCTTGGGAGGCGCAAAGGTATCTTCTAAAATCACCATCATTGAAAAATTGATGGAAAAGGTCGATATTCTCATCGTTGCAGGGGGTATGACTTATACCATTCAGGCAGCTTTGGGCGGAAAGGTTGGTAAATCCATGTGTGAAAAAGACCAATTCGATACGGCTTTGCGTATCATTGAACGGGCAAAAGAATTGGGCGTGAAATTGTGTTTGGCAGAAGATGCGGTATGTATTGCTGAATTCAAGAATGATACTCCTTCTCAAATTTGTCCTGCTAATAATATTCCTGATGGATGGGAAGGCGTTGATATTGGTCCTGCTACTGCTGCTAAATTTGCCAAAGTAATCGAAGGATGCAAAACAATTCTGTGGAATGGTCCGATGGGGGTTTTTGAAATGGATAATTATGCAAAAGGTTCGAAAGCTGTCGCTGATGCTATTGCAGTAGCTACGGCAAACGGAGCTTATTCTTTGATTGGTGGAGGAGATTCCGTGGCTTGTATCAACAAGTTTAAAATGGCAGATAAAGTAAGCTACAACTCTACAGGTGGTGGCGCTTTGTTGGAATATATGGAAGGAACTGTATTGCCAGGAGTTGCTGCTATTCGCGGTAAATAATCCTTTTTGCTCTTAAGTAAGATTGATATATATTGGAAAAGGAGGTGCATCCATTCATGATGCACCTCCTTTTCCATGAGTGGATGGCTCAACTAAAATATGGAAATATATCGAAGACTGTTTTTAATAAAAGATTAATTCGGAATGAGGAAAGGAACATCCGCCTTATTGAGGCAACTGCCGATGGGTTGCTTTAATTTATTTATTCTTTTGCTTGCAACGCTGAGATAATGGTTTTCGTGACTTGGTTCGCCAAGGCATTTACTCCTGGAGTGACCAAATGAGTCCCATCGCCACCAGCATAATATTCCGGGTGATTTTCTACGCATTTAAACAGGTCATTGATGATTACTTCTTTGTCTTTTAAGTATTCTTGAGCAATTCGGTTTCTTTCCCGGATTCGCTCTGTCCTGGAATCAAATTCTTCCATATCCCGACCTGTCCTTACCGGGGTTGTGGTTGCCCAGATTAACTGAGCGTGAGGAGCTCCTTTTCGGATGGTTTTATAAAAATCAGGGAATGCCGCAGCATATTCTTCTTCTGTATATCCCCAGCCGTGCATCCCGTTGTTAAAATGGACAACATCAAAATCATAATAACTCAAAATTAATGCTATTTCTTGAAGTAATGCGGGATCTCCAATACTCTTCGAGGTAGCTAAACGGGCAACATAGGCTTTCCCTTCCAGTTGTTTCTCTACATTGGAATTGTAAGCTCTGGTGATGGAATTCCCTATTAACAGAACTCTGGGTAACAGGGTGTCGTTGGTCCGAGGCATCCATACATCCAGCCATTCAATATCTTCTCGAACAGGTTTCTTCTTTCCTCCTTTTCCTTGTGAGTATCCACATATACCAATACATAACAGTATTAGTGGTGTAACTTTTAATAGCTTTTTCATTTTGGTATTTTTTGATTTTTACAAAAGTAAGTAATTTATTGAGGAGTTCTTGAGGGAAGATGCTTGAAGTAATAAAAGATTTGAGAATTTTCCTGGAAGAGATGTATTGGTCGAACTCTCGGTAGGGAGTGAATGGTAGGGGGGTATACCTTGAATCATAAGGAGTATCTTATCGATAAAAGTGCTGAAAAATAGGAAAACCGTTAAAGAGTACGGTTAATACAGTATGGATGATGAGATAACTGAAAGAGAACTCCTGAAAAGGAAAACAGATTGGTGAAAAATTTGATTGTAAAAAGACAAATGGGAACGGTATATTATTCTTATACTGGAGGTATTATCGAAGAATTTGTACTAAATTATTGACGCAAATAAAGGTGGTTATTCCTATTCTTGAGATTTTGTACTTTGTTAATTGTTAGATATTTAAAGGGGTTGCATCAAATTTTTTATGATACAACCCCTTGTGTGCGGATGAAGGGACTCGAACCCCCATGCCTCGCGGCACTAGTACCTGAAACTAGCGCGTCTACCGATTTCGCCACATCCGCTTATGCGATATTTGTGGAACAAAGGTAGTGTAAAAAAATAAACCTACAAATTTTTTAGTTTGAAATCACCTTATTTATATGCTCTCGAAACTCTTTTTTATACCTTTGTCTTTTAATCTTTTCCTTATGAAGAATCAGGACCAGTTATATTTGGATGCAGTAGCTTTGTTGAAAGAGATGATTGCTACTCCTTCCCTCAGCAGGGACGAGGGGGCTACTGCTGATTTACTTGTTCGTTTCATGCAGCGTTGCGGAATCTCTGACATCAGACGTTCCGGAAACAACGTATGGGCTCGAAATAAATGGTTTAACCCGGAAAAACCTACCATCTTGCTTAACTCCCATCACGATACGGTACCTCCTAATGCCGGATATACCCGCGCTCCTTTTCTCCCCGTTGAAGAGGACGGAAAGCTTTACGGGTTGGGAAGTAATGATGCGGGAGCAAGTCTCGTCTCGTTATTGGCTCTGTTTCGTTATTTTTATGAAGAACGAGATATGAGTCATAACTTTTGTATTGCCTTAACGGCAGAAGAGGAGGTGTCGGGGAAAAATGGAATGGAAAGTTTAGTCGCTCAATTGGGAGAGATTGATTTTGCTTTGGTGGGAGAACCTACCGAGATGCAGATGGCTATTGCTGAACGCGGGTTGGTAGTCTTGGATTGTCATGTGACGGGACGTGCGGGACATGCTGCTCGTAATGAGGGGGAAAATGCTATTTATAAGGCATTGCCCGATATAGAGTGGTTCCGGAATTATTGTTTCCCTAAGGAGTCCGATTTGTTGGGTCCTGTGAAAATGACGGTGACTGTTATACAGGCCGGAGATCGTCATAATGTTGTTCCGGACAGATGTACTTTTACGGTGGATGTGCGGGTGAATGATTGTTATTCAAATGCAGAGGTGGTGGAAGAGATAGCTCAAAGGGTATCTTGTGAAGTAGTCCCCCGCTCTTTGCGACTTACCTCCTCATCCATTCCTGAGAATCATCCGGTGGTAGTGGCTGGAAAAGCCTTGGGAAGAAGTTGTTACGGTTCTCCTACGATGTCTGATCAGGCTTTTTTACGGGTCCCTTCTTTGAAAATGGGGGTAGGAAGCTCTTCCCGTTCACATATTGCCGATGAATATGTATATTTGCAGGAAATAAAGGAGGGAATAGCCTTGTACATCGCTTTGATGGACTCTTTGGTTTGGAAATGATTGTTAAAAAATACTAACGAATAAAAATATGAAACTTTGGCAAAAGGATATAGAGGTTAGTCGTGTTGTAGATGACTTTACCGTTGGTCGGGATCGAGAAATGGATTTGTTCCTGGCAGAAGCGGATGTATTGGGGTCTCTGGCACATACCCGGATGTTGCAGGCGGTAGGATTGATGAGTGCTGAGGATTTGGCCTTGGTGCAGAAAGGGTTGAAGGAAATTTATCAGGAGATAAAGTCTGGAAAATTTGTTATAGAAGAAGGGGTAGAGGATGTTCATTCTCAAGTAGAGTTTTTGTTGACACAACGCGTCGGAGAGGCAGGAAAAAAAATTCATAGCGGACGTTCCCGTAATGACCAGGTGCTGGTTGATTTGAAAATATTTCTGAGGAGACAAGTATATAATATAGCCCTTAAATCCCGCTCTCTTTTCGACAGACTGCAAGCTCTTTCAGAACGTTACAAAGAGGTGTTAATGCCTGGTTATACTCATTTGCAGATTGCCATGCCTTCTTCTTTCGGTTTGTGGTTTGGGGCCTATGCAGAAAGTCTGGTGGATGATATGCAGATGTTATTGGCAGCTTATAAGGTATGCAACCGTAATCCGTTGGGTTCCGCTGCCGGATATGGTTCTTCTTTCCCCTTGAACCGGACTATGACAACGGAGCTGTTAGGATTTGATTCTATGAATTACAATGTCGTTTATGCTCAGATGGGGCGGGGAAAAAGTGAACGGATTGTCGCACAGGGGATGTCGGCAATAGCGGCTACTTTGGCTCGTTTGGCCATGGATAACTGTTTGTTTATGAATCAGAATTTCGGGTTTATCTCTTATCCTGCTCATCTGACTACCGGGTCGAGTATTATGCCTCATAAGAAGAATCCGGATGTTTGGGAATTGATCCGGGGAAAGTGCAATCTTATTCAGGGATTGCCTAATCAAATTGCTATGATGACGACTAATTTGCCTGTCGGCTATCATCGGGATTTACAATTGCTCAAAGAAGTGCTTTTCCCTGCTATTCATGAGCTGGAGTCTTGTATTGAGATGGCCGAATACATGTTGTCGAATGTAATGGTTAAGGAAGATATCCTGGAAGATAAGAAATATGATTATCTGTTTAGTGTTGAGGTGGTCAATAAAATGGTATTGGAAGGGGTGCCTTTCCGTGATGCCTATAAGCAAGTAGGATTGGATATAGAACATGGAAAGTTTGTTCCTTCTAAAGAAGTACATCATACTCATGAAGGAAGTATCGGCAATTTGTGTAATCCGCAAATCGCTTCCTTGATGAATGAGGTGATGAAGCAGTTTGATATTAATCGGGTGGAAAAAGCTGAAAAAGAATTGGTTGCAGAATAATAACCGGTTTGATTCTTTAGAAAAAGGAACAAAATATCATTCATGAAAAAGAGTGGAAAGAAAAAAAATGGCAAAAATTTTGCAATTATAAAATCTTGATATATCTTTGCACCCACAAACTGAATGAATGGTCCGTTCGTCTAGGGGTTAGGACGCAAGATTTTCATTCTTGTAACACGAGTTCGATTCTCGTACAGACTACAAAGACAA
>CASFOM010000132.1 GCA_949296295.1 uncultured Alistipes sp.
CTATTTGAGAACACAAAAAATCCCGAACAAACGTCTCTGAATCCATCTGACTGAAGGAGGGCGTAAAAGGAACCTCCACCAAATGTGATACACCGCACTGAGATAAAAGATATTCCTTCTCCTCCAATGTATTGAGCAATCGGAAATGGTCCGTATCCAATCCCAAAACTTTACGAGGATGGGGATGAAACGTTATAAGGACACTCTCTCCGTCACAAGAGGCCGCACATGAAAGCAACGACCGAAGAATGGCTCGATGCCCCACATGAACGCCATCAAAAGAGCCTACCGTAACAACCGCATTCCGAATATTTCCGTAACCGGTCGCGTCTCGATGTATAATCATAATTGCCCCTTCGTATAATAAGCCACCTTCTCCAACAAGGTGATAATGTCATAATCCTCTACATAAATATTTGAATCGTCGGAAAACTTGATGGGCGTAGAGGTAAAATTCAAAACTCCTTTAATCGGACTTTGCTCCAACACCGGAACCAAAGACAGGACATTGCGCGTCGGTAATGTCAATATCACAATAGCTATTTTATCTTCTATACAACGGTGGCTGAACTCGCTGATATGGTAACAGGGAACCCCCGCAATGACCGTACCTACCTTCGATGGAGCTACATCAAAGGCCGAAACAATACGCATTTTGGACCGTTTCCCGTTAAAATAAGCGGTGATGGCACTTCCCAGATTCCCCATACCAATCACTGCTATATTCAAGGGCTCCGGCGTATCCAGGATATTTCCTATAAAACCTATCAATTCCCGCACATTATAGCCTTTCTTGTTGTCGCAGGAAAAACCAATCAACATCAAATCGCGGCGTACCTGCACGGCTGTTATGCCATGAATGGAGGCCAAACTATGGGAATAGATATGGGTCAATCCCATATTCAGACTGTTTAACAAGGTGCGGCGATATTCACTCAACCGTTCTACCGTACGTTCGGGCAATTGCTCTTTCTTCATCGTTTAGACAAATAACAGAATTCTTTAAACAAAACTACTAAATTCCTTATATAACAAGGGGTTTATGAGGGCAGACTTTCCCTTCTCGTTTAAGTACCTGTTCTACAACAGTTCTTTTATTCCTATTCTCATAATCTTTTCAAAAAGTAAAGTCTGCCCGGAACAAGTGGGACAAGCTATGAATAAGTTGTCAAAAAACTATTCTGCAAAATACTTGTAAAACCAGGCTATGGTTTCAATACCCCGATAGAAATTTTCCAAAGGATAGTTCTCATTCGGGGCATGGATAGCATCACTGCCCAAACCAAAACCCAGTAATATGCTCTTTATACCCAGGACCTCTTCAAAGGTACTGATGATGGGAATACTGCCCCCACTGTAAAATGGCAAAGGACGCTTCCCAAAAGTACGTTCTACTGCTTGCGAAGCCGCTTGATAGGCCTTTAAATCCGTCGGAGAAACATAAGGGGCTCCCCCATGTAAAAACGATACGGAAACATGAACACAAGGGGAAGCGATGGAGCGAAGATAGGTTTCAAACAAATCGGCTATCTCCCGATAGTCCTGATCCGGTACCAACCGCATCGATATTTTTGCAAAAGCCTTCGACGGAATAATGGTTTTGGTCCCTTCGCCCGTATAACCGCCCCAAATACCATTGACGTCCAAAGCAGGACGGATACCTGTACGTTCCGGGACCGCATAACCCGACTCCCCGGACACTTCCGGAACGCCTATATTCTCCCGGTAAGAAACGAGATCAAACGGTGCCGATAATAACGCTGCTCGTTCCGTATCAGAATAAATCCGAACCTTGTCATAGAAATGAGGAATGGCAACTCGTCCCGATTCATCGGTCAATAAAGCAATGATACGACACAATTCATTCACTGGATTAACAACAGCTCCGCCATACAAGCCCGAATGCAAATCATGGGACGGACCCGAAACCTCTACCTCCATATAGGTAATCCCTCGTAAACCACACGTAATGGAAGGGGTATCCCAACCTATCATGCTCGTATCCGAAACCAATATTACGTCTGCCTGCAACATCTCCTTATGCTCACGACACCAAGCATTCAAGGAAGCAGAACCTATCTCTTCCTCTCCTTCAAGCATAAACTTCACATTACAGGGAAGCTCTCCCGTCGCAACCATCGATTCAAAGGCTTTAATATGCATGAAGCCCTGACCTTTATCATCATCCGCACCTCGACCGTAAATACGGCCTTCACGAACCTCCGGCTCAAAGGGAGGCGTATGCCACTCGGACAACGGCTCTACCGGCATAACATCATAATGGGCATATACCAATACCGTCGGCAAAGAAGAATCCTTAATCTTTTCCGCATAAACGACCGGATTTCCTTCCGTTGGCATGGAAACGGCATAATCGGCGCCTGCCTTCTGAAGCAAACGAACCAACTCTTCCGCACACGCCTGCATATCCGGCTTATGGTCGCTCGAAGCACTAATAGAAGGTATCCGTAACAATCCAAATAGTTCGGATAAAAAACGTTCCTGATGGGTTTGAATATAACTGATGGTTTTTTCCATAATAATAAAAGTTTAAATTATCGGTTGGAGGAACTGGTACAACGACGAAGTATCTCTGGTAATCCCGTACGCCAATACTCCCAGGTATGACCGCCGTCGCGCATTCGGTACTCACTGCGAATCCTTGAATCACGAAGTGCCGTATGCAACGCATCATTCCCTTTGTACAAAAAATCATCATCCCCGCAATCTACATAAATATCTACTTTCTGCTTATCCGATTCCGGTAAGTGACGGGCCAAATCAATGGCACTGTAACCCCGATAATGGTCCCACTTCACCGGATTCCCGAACAAGCGCTGAAACAAATCGGAAAACAGTGCCCGCTGCTCCATCTCTTCATCCGTCAAAACTGCCGGACTCAACGCTCCGCAAACACCAAAACGGTCCGGATGACGAAACGTGTACATCAAAGAAGCATTACCCCCCATGGAAAGACCTGAAATAAACGTATTTTTCTGCTCCCGACGAACCCGATAAGTGGATTCCACATAAGGCATAAACTCTTTAAAGAACATATCTTCATAACAACACGTCCCGGCATAATCATTCACGTACCACGAATCCCACGCATCCGGAGTAACAATAACCATGGGAACAATCTCTCCGCTCCGAATCAAACTGTCCGCTATCCGCAACAAATCTCCTTTTACTACCCACGCCGTATGATCATCGCCCAAACCATGCAACAGATAAAGAACCGGATAATCTGTCGTTGACGAACCGTAACCGTCCGGCAAATAAACCGAATACCGTATCGTTTTATTCAAAATATCACTCCGCATCGACCGGTCCGTAATAACCTCTCCGGCTTCTGCCTGAAGGTTCCAGAACAAAAGAACCCAAAAAAACAACAACCTCTTCATCTTTTCTCTTTTATTATTGACTTGCTATTTACGACCGAAAAGAATCCAGCGTACTAATAACAACAAGATTAAAATCGACGATAAATATAATATAAAATATCCAAACCGCTGGCTATTGTCCCAAACAATTAGTATCGACGCTCCGATAAACAAGCCTATCAAGAGTAAAACATAAGCAATGCGTAAGGTCATGCGACGAATCGTTATCGTAAAAATATGTTCATCATTCAACTTTATGTCGTGCTTGATTTTTCCCTCTTTCAACTTATACAAAATCTCCCCTACCTGATTCGGTAGATTCCGTAACAACAAAGTATAATTAACTGCCGTTTCATACAGTTCATGAGCGATACGACGAGGAGCATAACGGGATTGGATACATTCCCGGGCATAAGGAAGGACTATTCTTGCCAAATCAAGCTCGGGAGCTATCTCCTGTGCAAATTTTTCCAAAGTGCCCAACGTCTTTATCAGCATAAAAATACCCGTTGGTATCTGGAGATCATACTTCATCAAAATTTCTACGGAACGTTGCATCACCCGCGAAAAATTCTGCATATCAACCACGGATGACGTAAAATTCTGCATCAACATCCGATGAATGTCAAAAGACAACTCCTCCTCATAAACAAAAAACTGTTGAGAACACAGTTCCAATAAGGATTTTGTGATAATCAGGCTGTCCTTTTTCGAAAAACCAACCGTAAAATCCGCCAAAAAATTGATGTCCTTAGGACGTAAAACGCCTACCATCCCAAAATCGATAAATGCCACTACGTTATCTTCCAATACAAAAAGGTTCCCGGGATGGGGATCGGCATGAAAAAAACCGTTTTGCAACACCATCGTAAAAAGTGCCCGGGCTCCATGAGTAACCACCAGGTCACAATCAAAACCATGCGACTCCAAGGTTTGACGACTATCCGGGGTTACCCCGTCTATATATTCCGTTACGATTAACCGGCGTGTCGTATATTTCTTATACACTTTAGGAATTTTTACCGTCGGTTCTCCTGAAAACATACTCTCAAAAACCTTGATATTATTCGCTTCCAACCGATAATCCAACTCCTGCAAGATATTTTCTGAAAACTCATCAACCAAACCTACGATATTGATGGCGGCCATCTCCGGATAAGCCTTCGCCGTCTTCTTCGCCAAATATTTCATCAAATAAATGTCAAGCTTCATTTTGTGCTCGATAAACGGACGCTGAATCTTGACTACAACACGAGCCCCATTCTTCAGTTCGGCCCGATAAACCTGACCTACCGAGGCTGCAGCCAACGGTACCGGATCAAAACGTTCAAAAACGGACGATATAGGTTGTCCCAACTCTTTTTCTATTAAGGCAAAAGCGGTCTCATTATCAAAAGGCTCCGCTTTCGACTGAAGTTTTTTAAGCTCCATCCGAAACTTCTCGGATACCATATCCGGACGATCCGCCATAATCTGTCCGAATTTCACATAAGTAGGTCCTAACTCTTCTATCGTTTGACGCAGCCGCTGGGGCGTGGAATAAACCCGATGGCGAACACCCGGACGTTTCCGGGAAAAATACCACTGCCAATGATCGCGCATCTCGATAAAAAGATGTTTGATTAAAATACAGGTAATTTGAAAAGCCCGCCGAAGATTCAACAAGGCTATGTAAAAATTAACGATGCGCATGGATTACTTTTTTGTGTTTAACAAACAAATCAGCTCATCTATCCGGGAACTCAACGTATCTATACTTTGCCGTAACCTATCCATCGATTCCCTGTATTCCGACGGAGAAGACTCGCTTTCCTGAAACAAGACATCACATAATTCCTCTGCCGAGAGAGAATGAAGGGAGGAAGTACGTTCAATATGGGCGGACATCTTTTCTATAAACGCTTCCTTGTCATTAAGGGCCCCCGAAACAAGTAGCCGAACCATTTTATCATACATGGATTTCATAAATGCAACCATTAAAAACAACTATTGGGATGAAATGTATTCCTTTCACAATTTCCTTGCCCTTTCTCTTAAAAAACAGAAGAAAAACACCCTGCTTTCAAAAGAGAAAGACAAAATCCGAAACCCCGAAAAAGGACAGCGGCTCTTAAATCATAATCTACTGTGAAACAACAGAATAAAAAATAAAATTGAAATTTAACGTTTTATTAACAAAGATTTTATTCCTTTGCTGTGAATTACTGAAACCCATAGGTTGCATTATCGATTACAATGATGACTTACAAAATTTTAATTGCCGACGACGAACCCGATATTATTGAGTTCCTTCAATACAACCTGAAAAAGGAAGGGTTCGACGTATATAGCGCTACAAACGGACAGGAAGCGATCCATTTAGCTGAAAAAATACATCCGCATCTCATCATTTTGGATGTAATGATGCCTGAAATGGATGGAATAGAAGCCTGCGAACATATCCGAG
Organism: uncultured Alistipes sp.; assembly: GCA_949296295.1. Classification (GTDB taxonomy): domain Bacteria; phylum Bacteroidota; class Bacteroidia; order Bacteroidales; family Rikenellaceae; genus CASDZK01. Next base: position 5,830 of record CASFOM010000132.1, read on the forward strand.
AAAATCCGGAATTAAACAATTGCATCGTAGCGTTTCTGACGGCAAGAGCCGAAGATTATTCGCAAATTGCCGGATTTGAAGCCGGAGGGGATGATTATATAGCAAAACCCATTCGGCCCAAAGTATTAATCAGCCGAATCAAAGCTTTGCTGAAACGGATAGAACCGGAACATACCGGGAACTCCGAGACGGAAAAGGCAAGCAATGTATCTATTGACCGAGACCGGTACTTGGTATTAACAGCGAATGGGGAAGAATTGACTTTGCCGAGAAAAGAATTTGAATTGCTCGCTCTGCTCTTATCAAAGCCCGGAAAGGTATTCTCCCGAGAAGAGATACTTTCTCATGTCTGGGGAGATGATGTTGTGGTGGGAGACAGAACCATTGACGTACACATCCGAAAACTTCGTGAAAAGCTTGGTGATGAACTGATTTCTACCATAAAAGGAGTCGGATACAAATACAACGAATAAGACAGAAAATCTCTTCTAAAACAGAAAAATATTAAGAATCAGTCTGGAGGATTTATTTAACGGCTCTCTTATACTGTTCTGCTCCATTATATAAAACAGAAGATGACAAGTTGTCTGATGAACGAGAGCAGTAGTAAAATTCAAAAAGAGAAGAAAAACAACAGAATGTACTTTTAAAACAGAAACCCATTAATATAAATCGGATACGGAGTAATCGCTGTTCAACGACAATCATCCGTATCCGATTTAAATATTTATTGGTTACAAAAACTTCCTTCGTAAAAAACACCAAAAACAAATTCACAAGAACATACCAAACGCCAAACGGCGGTTCCTGGCAATTCCATTATCGACGCTTCCGACGAAACTCGATATCGGAACTCTTGCTTTTATGACGGGAACGGGAACTCGGTGTCTTTCTATCCTCTTTCCCCTTCTTTTTCCGAGACTCCTTATCTTTTCTGCCCTTTTTCCCGACTCCTTCCTGAGAACCAGACTGACGGCCTGACTTATCTTCTTTCGCCATTTCCGCAATAGGACGTTTACTCCCCTTGTTCAGACAACGGATAACATGCTCGGCCTCTTCAAACGGAATAGTGACAAAAGAAAACTCTTCCATAATCTTAACATCGTTGATATGAGCATTCGGCAAACCGCTCTCTCGCTGTACCATCTCAACAATCCGCCGCGGAGAAAAACCGTCCCTGCGACCTACCGAAATAAAGATACGGGCCGTACCTTTCCTGTCCACAGAAAAAGTGCGTATCTCCGGATAACTGCTCGCATCCAAATCATTCTTGAAAGACAGCTTCAACAACGCTGCCAGAGCCGTCTCCGCACTGTGAGAAGAGAGTATCGTAGCGGCCATCTCGGAATATTCGTCAAACATCCGCGACTCTATCGCTTCTTCCAACTCATTTAGAATATGTTGCTTCTTCTGCGCTATGATATCCTGAACCGTA
>CASFOM010000133.1 GCA_949296295.1 uncultured Alistipes sp.
AGAGATGGAGTCTATTTTGAAGGGGATTCCGGTGTTTATTTTATAATTTACGAAAGCCCTTTTTTTCCGATATTTTACCGAGTCGGATAGTTGTACGTCATAAAATCCGGTGGATTTCATGAAAAGTCTCATATCCTTGCTTGATTGTCTTATGGATAATGAGTCGAAGATAACCGGTTCTTCCCCTACTTTACGGAAGAATCTCTGGAACACTCCATGTTTTGTAGAGTCAGAGAGGTTGTGTATCCAGAGGAAGAAGTTGATGCCCAACAGACGTTTGTTTGGGGTTTGCCTTGTGGGGATAAATTTCTGTAAATCTTCAGGATGTACGATTCTCTCTTTTCTGGGTAAGGAATCGGGATAATGAATGGATATGTTGTTTTTTGTAAGAAGATACTGCCCCGCGGGTAATTTGCGGGTTACGTTGCAAGCTGTAAAGAAAAAGATGGCGATAAAAGCCATATAAAGGGGCAGATGCTTCATGAATATTTCTTAAACCGATTGATAGGGGCCCTAAAATTAGGTAAAAAAAGTGAAGGAGTAAAATTATTGTTTTGTCATAGGATTGTTCAGCAGGATAATAAAGGATTTTCTGTAGTTTATTTTAGTTTAGTTTCTGCTGATACAAACATAGAACAATATATTCTTACTGCTTTCAAAAGCATGGTCATTTTTGAGTTCTTGCAGATAGTTAATCAATCGTTATTGTTTTTATTTATTATTTAGATTAGGAACCTATATTTTCATCAATGAGGAGTAAAACAAATTATATGGAAAGAGTATTTACAGATACAAAACTTTTGTATTTGTAAGAATAGTACCGCCTATTGATATTTCAAGTTGTTTCGGATAATTAATAGAGAATAGTTTTCTTACATAAATTGATAAAAAATGTTTATTTTATACTTGTTGAATAGTATTATAACTATTTTTTTGTTGTTATTTTATAATAATAGGTTTTAAGTTTGTTTTTTTATGATAAAATTTTTATATTTGGAGCAGAGGATGGGGTAAATCGATATGTAACATATTCATCAATAGTATATTATAAAATTTATGTCGCAAGAAGTTTGTTTTTCAGAGGTTCGTAAAAAGAGATCGAATACAGCCATGTTTTTATTAGGTATTATGTTTTTTATTTTTGGATTTAATTCATGGATAAATTCGATTTTGGTGCCGTATTTCAAGACAGGCTTTGAGTTGAATCATTTTCAATCGTATTTGATTGTTTTTGCGATGTATCTGTCCTATCTTATCATGTCCTTACCAGCTTCACATTTATTGAAAAAGACAGGATATAAGCGGGGTATCATGTATGGTTTTTTTACAGTATCGTTAGGCGCGTTGTTGTTTTTGCCGGCAGCAAGTTATCGCTCATATGCAATTTTTTTGTTAGGACAGTTTGTGATGGGCTTAGGCTTGGCGACCCTTCAAACAGCGGCCAATCCTTATGTAACCGTTATAGGTCCGATCGATACGTCTGTGAGGCGCATGGCGATTATGGGCATTGTCAATAAGTTTGCGGGTTTGATAGCTCCTCTGGTTTTTGCGACAGTAGTATTTAAGGTTAGTGATGCCACACTTCTTTCAAGGTTGGATTTTCCGGGGTTATCCATTTCAGAGAAAGATTTTTTATTAGGAGAATTGGTTCGTCGAGTGATGGTTCCGTATGGTGTTTATGCAATTTTTTTGTTTTTCATAGGTCTTGTTTTTCGTTATTCGAATTTGCCGGAAATAGATTTGGAGAAAGAGAATGAATCGGAATCGACAGGCCAGGAAAAGGGGAGTGTTTTCGCATATCCCTATCTTGTTTTGGGCGTGTTGGCGATGTTTCTACATATCAGTACCCAGGTAGTAACGATAGATACGATCATCAGTTATGCGGGCACGATGGGAATCAATATGATAGATGCCAAAGTTTTTCCTTCTTATACGTTGGCATTGGTTATCTTAGGAAATGTATTGGGAATTTTGTTGATACCTCGGATTATTTCTCAACTTCGGGTTTTTCAGGTATGTTGTGTTTTGGGGTTATTATTATCATTAGGGGTAGTTTCAGGTTCCTGCTACGTTGATTTTTTAGGTTTTCGGGCTCAGTTGTCCATTTGGTTTTTGGTAGGAATAGGATTGGCCAATAGTCTTATCTATGCGGGCATTTGGCCTTTGGCAATACGTCAGTTGGGAAAATATACGAAAACGGGTTCGTCATTATTGGTGATGGCCTTGTTTGGTAATGCGGTTACCCCATTATTGTATGGCTGGATAGGCGATAGTTATTCTTTACATACAGCCTATGCGTGGATTCTACTACCGAGTTTTTCCTTTTTGGTTTACTATTCGTTTTCAGGATATCGTTTGACGAGTTGGACAAACAACAAAAAATAATAAAGAAACCTAATTATATAGTTTTATGAAAAAGATTTTTACGATATTATTAACGTCCATTTTCTTTTTTTCGGTATTTTCTTCTTTTGGGACGGATGATTCATTTCGGGTTAAAGGTTTTCATCTTGATTTTCGGACGGAGGTCATGACCATAGATGCGATGAAGGCTTTTGCACGACAGTTATCAGGGATGCAAATTAATACCCTTGTTATGGAATGGGAAGGAACTTTTCCCTATTCATCCCATGCGACGATAAGCAATCCATTATCATTTACGAGAGCAGAGGTTCTTGATTTTGTTTCTTATTGCGAATCATTAGGGATAGATGTTATTCCTTTACAACAATGTTTCGGTCATGTTGAATATATTTTACGGCATCCTCGTTATCAGTCGTTACGGGAAGAGTATGGGAGCGAATTATCCCAAATTTGTCCGTTGAAGTCGGAGTCGGTGGCGTTGTTTCGGGAACTTTTTTCAGACATTTCGTCGTTGCATAAATCGCCCTATATTCACATAGGAGGAGATGAGACCTATTTATTGGGGAGATGTAGCGAATGTAAATCTTATTCCGAGCGGGAAGGGAAGAGTAAATTGTTTGTAAATTATATCAAACAAATATGTGAGATTGTAATTAGTTTGGGAAAACGTCCTGTTCTTTGGGGAGATATCATTACAAAATATCCTGAAGCCGTAAAAGAATTACCTGCAGAGACGATTTTGGTAGATTGGAATTACGGATGGAATATTCGTCGTTTTGGGAATATCGATAAAATTTATGCTTCCGGACTTGAAATATGGGGAGCCCCATCTATTCGTTCCAATCCGGATAATTATTATTTGACGAGTTGGATTAAACATTTCAATAATCAACGGGATTTTATTCCGTATGCACGAGAAGCGGGATATAAAGGGCTTGTGATGACCTCGTGGTCCACCTCGGGATTGTATGGTTTTTTGTGGGAGCCGGGGAATGAGGTTGTCAGTATGGATCCTATTCGTTTGGTTTATCCGATGAGTGGTTTTAATTTGTTAATAGAGATGTATGGAGCGTCGTTGAACCAGTCAGGCCCGATAGATCCGGAGTTGTTTGTGAAGAGCTATGCCCAAGATCGGTTTGGTTTTAGTGAGGAAGAATCCCAGTCGTTTTGGGAAATTCTTTCTACTCCGCAACAGATGGTACAAGTGAATAATAGGGCGAACACAGAAAAAGAGCGAGATCAATCGGTATCCTTACGAGACCGATTGTATGATATGGTTCCCCGTAAGAATAAAAAGGAGTATGAACATCTTAAGTTGATGTTTGATATTCGGGTTCAATATTTGGAATTTAAAGTATTGGAATCAGTCATGAATTCATCGGATTTTACACGCAGTAAGGCTCCTGCTTTATTGAAAGAGATGGAACAAAAGGTGTTAGGTCCGTCCCGAGATTTGGAAAAGCGGTTTATACAGTTAAATCAAGGGTATCTGAAATTTCCGGAATTAGAATATCAGAATGCGTTTCGGATGCGAAAGATCAATCAGACAGTATCGTCATTGCGACGTATGTTGTGAATCAACCTATGATAATATTTTATGATAGTTTTCAGGAATAGGTAAGTGTTTTTCTGTTTTCATACTTTCAGCGAGGTTAATGACATTAAAAATATTTTTGTATGAGAAGGATAAAAATTTTTAATGGTTTTTTACTGACACCATATCGAAATATGGGATTAGGCTATGTATTGGTAGAGGATGGATTGATATCGGAAATAGGGTTAGGGAATCCCATGATTCCGGATTCGGAAGAAATAGATGCGGGAGGTCGTTACATCTCTCCGGGCTTTATAGATTTACATACGCATGGAGGAGGGAATCATGATTTTATGGACGGGACAATAGAAGCTTTTTTAGGAGCTTCGCGAATGCATGGGTTACATGGGACTACCTTGTTGTATCCGACGACGTTAACGAGTACGACCGCTTTGCTTTACGAGACTTTTGAGTTATATCGAACTGTTAAGGATTTACCGTTGGAGGGTTCTGCTTTTGGGGGTTTACATTTAGAAGGGCCGTATTTTTCGGAAAGTCAGCGAGGTGCGCAGGATATCCGTTATTTACGTCTTCCTGAAGCAGAAGAATATATGGAGATTCTGGAACGAGGAGAAGGTCTTATTTCCCGCTGGAGTTTAGCTCCGGAATTGCCGGGCTCTTTATCGTTGGGAATAGAGTTGCAAAAGCGAGGTATTTTGGCCGGCATAGCTCATACGAATGCTTTATATGAAGAAGTGGAATCTGCCTTTGAACATGGTTTTCGTCTTTTGGTTCACTTTTATTCCTGTATGTCCACGATAACCCGTCGTAATGCGATGCGGTATGCGGGAGTTATAGAAAGTGGATATGGAATAGACGAAATGAATATAGAATTGATAGGGGATGGAATTCATGTTCCCCCGTCTCTGTTGAGGATTGCGTATTCGATGAAAGGTGCCGAACATATTGTATTGGTGACGGATTCAATGCGAGCAGCCGGGATGCCGGAGAATCGTACCTATTTGTTAGGGAGTCTGAAAGACGGTCAAATGATAAAAGTGCAGGATGGAGTAGCGAAGTTAATGGATGAGTCAGCGTTTGGCGGGAGTGTAGCCACGATGGATCGATGTGTTCGGACGATGTATCGGCAGGGAGAGGTTCGGTTGGAGGATGCTGTTCGTATGGCGACCTCAACCCCAGCACGTCTGATGGGTATTTTTGACAGGAAGGGGAGTTTGTTACGAGGGAAGGATGCCGATATTGTTATTTTTGATGACAATATTACGGTATTTATGACGATGGTTAAAGGTCATATTGTTTATAAGAAATAGTATTATGGAAAGGGAATTATTGATAGATAACTTAAATGTTAAGGTTTTTCGTACGCGGGAAGAAATGGGAAGAAATGTAGCACAAGAAGCCGTATCGAGGATTCGTTGTTTGTTGCAGACACAGGAAGAAGTCAATATTCTTTTTGCGGCGGCACCTTCACAAAATGAGTTACTTTTGAATTTGTCAGAAGCCAATGATCTTGATTGGGGTCGGATCAATGGTTTTCATATGGATGAATACATAGGATTGGACATCAATTCACCCCGTAGTTTTGGGAATTATTTGAAGGAACGGATATTTTCATTAAAACCGTTTAAAGAGGTTTATTACATGAATAGGGGTTTAGAAAGTTCAGAAGAACTTTGTTTCTATTACGAACAAATATTAAAATCACATCCTTTGGATGTAGGTTTTTTGGGGATAGGGGAGAATGGCCATTTGGCCTTTAATGATCCGCATGTGGCATTTTTTGATGATCCTCAGCCGATAAAGGTGGTTGATTTGGATATCTTGTGCCGGATGCAACAGGTTCATGACGGATGTTTTGACAGATTGGAAGATGTGCCTTTATTTGCGGTTACGTTGACTATTCCAACGTTGTTTGATATTCCGAACTTATATTGTACGGTTCCGGGATTAAGTAAATCAGAAGCGGTAAAAAACTGTTTATATGGGCCCGTAAGTTCCGACTGTCCGGCTTCGATATTGCGGCGACATGGGAATGCGACGCTGTATTTGGATTCAGAAAGTTCTTCCCTTTTGTAGGAGTATTTTACGTTTGTAAGTATCATCATAAAATTATGATTTTATCCTTGTATCTAAATAGCTTTTTATTTTTCTTTTATAAAAGGGGTTAAATCAATTTTTGTAGGAATAGATTATATTTATCTGTTCAGACAAACGAGCACTAAATGAAAAAGAAATTTTTTAATTAAACAGCTTCTTTCTGAATATAATGATTTTTAAGGAGGGATATAATAAAACGATTAATAAGAGGCCGTATTGTAAATAATCTTTTTGAAATAACAGGATTATAGAATGTATTTTATATTTTTGTAGTACTGCTAACTTAAAAATGAAAATATTATGTTATTGAACCGTTTTTCTTTCATCAATATCATTGTTTTCGGAATTTTCCTGTTGTCCGAATCAGTAGCTTTTGCTACTTCCCTGAGACCGGTATCTTTGCGGTGTGAATATCTTGAAAATCCGGAAGGGATAGATCGGATTTGTCCTCGTTTAAGTTGGCAAATACCCTCTTCAGGACGTAAATCTTTTGGTCGTGAGCAAATTGCCTATCAGATTTTGGTTGCTACGACACCGGAGCTTTTGACGGAAGAATCAGCGGATTGTTGGAATACAGGACGCGTAGATGGATCCAATTCGATACAGATACCTTATGAGGGTGTTTCATTAGAAAGTGGTCGTCCTTACTATTGGACGGTACGAGTTTGGGATGAGCGAGGTCGTTTGTCCCCGTGGAGTTCTCCTGCTCGGTGGAGTATGGGTTTGCTTCATCCGGAAGATTGGGAAGCGGAGTGGATAGGGGATGTTCCTGATGAAGCACAACGAGCATATCGAGAGATGTTGTCTTCCTATGATTCCTCTTCAGGCAAGCCTTTAAATAACACCCCCCCTCCATCTCTTCCTTCTCCGATGTTACGCAAGACATTTGTGGTGGATGGTCCGGTAAAGCGTGCGATGTTGTATGCTACTTCCTTAGGTTATTATGAGATGGGATTGAACGGCCAGAAGATAGGAGATCGTTTGCTTACCCCGGAATGGACCGATTATCATCAACGGGTGTTGTACCAGACCTATGATTTGACGGATTATATTGTTTCGGGAGAGAATGTTCTTACCGGATTGTTGGGAGACGGGTGGTATCTGAGCATGTTGGGTCCAGTGAAGTGGCATTCAGATTATCCCCGTCGTGGTGTTTACGGGGATGATCGTCGTCTTTTGGCACAGTTGGTTATAGAAAAGTCGGATGGTTCCGTACAGACGATTGTCAGTGACGGGAGTTGGAAAATCTGTACGGATGGATTCATCCGTTCGTCTGATAATTTTCGGGGAGAGATGATTGATGCGGGACGGATTCCTGCGGGGTGGGATGCACCGGGTTTTGATGATCGTTCCTGGTCCTCCGTTTATGTGGACAGTACGGTTCATAAACATTTGGAAGCACAGTGTCATCAACCGATTCGGGCTACGGAGGTGTTGAAACCTGTCCGTATAGAAGATCGGGGAAATGGGGTTTATATCGTCGATTTTGGTCAGAATATAGCAGGGTGGTGTCGTTTACAGGTTCAGGGACGCCGGGGAGATACCGTAACCATTCGTCATGGGGAGATGTTGTCGGAATCGGGAGACCTTTATACGGAAAATTTAGCGTCAGCGATTCAGACGGATCATTTTATTCTCTCAGGGGGAGAAGATTTGTTTGAACCCCGTTTTACTTATCATGGTTTTCAATTTGTGGAATTGCGTGGAATGCCGGAAGCACCGGATGCTCGTACTTTGGAGGCGATAGTTGTGGGAAGTGATGCTCCTTGGAGCGGTTCTTTCGCTTGTTCGAATGATTTGTTGAACCATTTGTTCCGCAATATCTGTTGGTCGCAACGGGGCAATATGCACAGTGTTCCGACGGATTGCCCTCAACGAGATGAACGTATGGGTTGGATGGGAGATGCTTTGGTTTTCGGTCAGAACAGTATGTTCAATATGAATATGGCCGCTTTTTATACGAAATGGATACAGGATGTCCGGGAGGCGCAGGGGAGTGACGGAGCTTTTCCGGATATAG
>CASFOM010000134.1 GCA_949296295.1 uncultured Alistipes sp.
CCCACATTTTAAGATTCGCCGAGGTCGGCTGATACTGCTGTTGAACCCCGGAACCATCCACAATGTCATTGACCCGGCTCCAGAACAGTTGCCCATTCAGATACATCTTCAGCTGTCCGTCCGTAGCCGTCGCGTCATAAACTGCCACTACATGATTCCATTCGCCATAATTGGTCGGATAGTTGCCGGACCACTCGAACACACGTCCCGTCTGCGGTCCCATTCCGATTGTCGTTCTCAGACCGGACCCCATGAAATTGATCATCCAGCCTTCGGAGGTTCCATCCTCACGCCAGCTGAACGTCGAAATGAAATCGGCAATGCCACACTCAAAGAATCCTGAGTCATATCGCATCCAGCTCTCCACACTCCAGGCTTGTCCAGCTCCGAAAAGCGGAGATTCTCCGAATTCAATACGACCGTTGGAGTCAATTCCAAATACGGTCAGTTCCGCCGGTGTGCCGGGAGCCAGAGTAATCTGCAGGGAATTGCGAAAAGCATTGATTGCCTTGTCTGCGGCAATCACAAAACTATCAATCTCGAATTGCAGAATGAAGTACCCGGCATTGGCTTTTGAAATACCGAGCATCAGTTCGTCACGCGCGGCCAACAATTCATCGTAGGCCGACTGGGGATAAGTGTTGTCTTCGGTCCCGATGGGAGAATTGGCTATCAACTCCTCCATCTCGTACAACTTCTCGTACAGGGACGTCACATCGAGCGGCCTCATACCGTCCGATGCCGTTTTACACCCTCCGAGAAGAAACAACAGTCCCGATAAAATCAGAACAAGAATTCTTCGATTCATAAAGGTTCGTTTTAGGTCATTTGCGGAATTGCTCGATAAATTGACATTCTCTGCGCAGAAGTGTATGACTATCGATCTATCCTATGACAAAATTAGATAAGAACAGTATGACATTTATATACTTTTTTCTCGAAATATTATACTATATTTGTATATATAAACCAAATCTATGATCCGAGAAAACATATTGATTGGTCCCGATCGTTTTTTCAACATTCGTACTTTCACGAGCAAGTACTTCACCATGCCACGACATCTGCACGCTGAATATGAATTGGTATGGATTGATCAGGGGAAAGGCAAGAAAACCATCGGTGAAGTGATCAAACCTTTTGTCGATGGCGATCTGACATTGATTGGACCGGACTGCCCGCATTTGTTCATCTCCGACGATTCCTATTATGCAGACAATTCGCTCCAATGTCACTGGCGCGTCATTCAGTTTTCAAGAAACATTTTTCCAACAGCTCTCAGTGAACTCAATCTCTTCAAGCCGATTAATTTCATGTTGGAGAAAAGCGAATATGGTCTCGATTTTGGTTCCCGGACCAAAGAAAGCATCTGTACATTATACGACCGGATTGAAACGGCCAAAGGGTTCAACCAACTGTCGCGTTTTTACGAACTGCTGGCTATATTAGCAGGAGATCCGTCTGCCGTTCAACTCAAACAGACAAAGAACATTACCGATCAGGAAATGTCCGACGACATCGTGATTCGGGTTTACAATTTTCTTTTGCACAACTTCAATCGCCATATTACATTGGAATCAATTGCCCGATCGGTCAATATGCATCCGACTACACTGTGTTCACATTATAAAAAATATACATTGAAATCCATCTTCGATTCACTGATAGAGATCCGAATCAGCCATGCTTGCCGGCTGCTGATCAACACCGGTCTCTCGGTGACGCAGATTGCCTATGAATCGGGATATGAAAATATTTCGAACTTTAACCGACAGTTTCTTCGGCTCAAAAAAATGCAACCTTTAGCTTATAAAAAACTCTATCAAGATCTGAATCTCGGGAAAAAAGAGATTTCTTCAGAGATGAGTCTTTGAAACAGAATAATAGTTATTAAATAAATCCTTATAGCTTGTTCTTGGAATAAAAGCTAAATTCTATCTTGCTCCAGCTATGAAAAAACGTACAGAACCTAAAGAGCAAAATGGTCATGAATAAGAAGTCCTCCCTGTGGTCTGTTCTCTCGAATTGGTTAGGGCCAAGGACTGTTTAGGTCCCAATTGAAGAGTAATAAAATAAAACCCTCTCACCGAGACGAGAGGGAATATTATCTTTGCATGTCTGAAAGTCTTTCCAGATGCACTTTCTGCAACACTATCTTTTTTTCACAAACGATTAAATCTATTTTACTAATAGTTTTCTAAAAACACCTCTGCTCCATACCGTTTTAGAGAAATAAAATATTAATCTGCCTCATTCCCCGTATTCATCATAATAACTACATCTTTACTCCGATGTTTAGGAGTAACTATTAATTTTCGAATCTTTCCTTGAGAATAAGAACATTCAACGGTTGTATTATAAGGAGCACAAAGTTTAAATTCAACATCCCAATCCTCAGGCCAAGCCGGGAATAAATAAATTTGCTTCCCATATTTATTCCCGTAACCGTCTTCGCCTGGCAACTCCGTTTGCAACAACATTTCTTGTAATCCTACCATAGCACTTCCTCCATGATCCATGTCTGGTGTTTCACAAAAACTTCCCGTATCCCAAAAAGCAGGATAACGTGTACGTTCTGGTGTAAGATTACTGTCAAATCCTTCCCCCTGGGAATTTTTCTCCTGTCGTAACGGATATAAGAATTTAGCAATGGCATAATTACGCGCCTCCTCGGACAATCCTAATCGAGCGGTAAAAATTCCTCCTTGATACCAACAAAATGCCCGTCGTTGATACTCTTTCTTAAAATAACCATATTCCCAAGTATTCTTAGCCAAAGAGAGTTCCGGACGTCCTACCGTATATAATCCAAACGGGAAAAGAGGATACAAATGAGGCATCTCCATATTTGTCGCAGCACGTTCATTCAACCAAGAATCAGCCGGAGCTATCGTCTCATGTCCCCGAATAATACGTCTTGGTATTTGTGGCAACCTCATGGAAAACTCCTCAACAAAACTCCTCATATCCTCATTTAAAACAGAATCCGGCAAC
>CASFOM010000135.1 GCA_949296295.1 uncultured Alistipes sp.
CGTGGGGAGAGCAGGATTCGAACCTACGAAGACATAAGTCAGCAGATTTACAGTCTGCCCCAGTTGGCCACTTTGGTATCTCCCCAACTTTACATTCCGTTTTCTTGATTACGGGAAACAGACTACTAATCCCTTTCTCCGAAAGAATTTGAGCCGATGGAGGGAGTCGAACCCACGACCTGCTGATTACAAATCAGCTGCTCTGACCAACTGAGCTACATCGGCGTAATTATAAAAGTTTCGGTTCGCAAAAGTACGTATTAATTTTCAATTTGCAAAAAATATCAGCTTTTTTTTCCTGGCAAATCGTAAAACTTACTCCAATTGCTCCTGAAACAAAGCGAATTCGACTGCAAATATATATCAGATTTTTTTATTACAAATCATTCTTAAAAAAATTTCTCTCTTATTCTGGTCAAACAACCGTTCCGTTCAATAGTTCTTTGGAATCCGAACATATTGCAAAACCTATGCAATAAACAAGGTTTTCATATAGATTACATATTCTAATCCAGATTATATTCATTCCAAAATACAATCAAATTTTCCTTTAAAAAATTAACTACATTTTCAAATTTTAAGGATAACCAATCCATAAACAAACCGTACCTTTTCAAAATAAGAGTAAACCCAATACCACAAATTAATTGAGGGGAGGATATCTTTTCTCATGTATCATATAAATCTCCCTGATTCATATAGAAATTTGGCAATTTCATTCTATCTTTGGAAATTTCATTCGACAAATAATTTGATTATGAAAATAAATTCCATTATTGCAATTCTGTTCTCATGGATGATTTTATTCTCATGCGGAACCTCCTCAAAAGAGGAAACCTTCTCTGCTGGCAAAGTCAGAATCTCTTATCAAATGCAAACAGGGACAGCGTCTTTAAGCTATCAAGAAACACAACTATTGAATCAATGGCAAGCAGCTTATATCTGGCAAGAAGATACGATTGTTTCCTCCGACTATAAAAAACATAAATTTACCTCATACCCCATATCCGACAAACTCGGACAAGGGACCGTTTATGAAATCATCCATACAAAAAAGGGGCTCCCTGATTTGGTACAACGCTTTTTCTATTACAATAACAACAATTTATTTATTGAAACGGAATTGATATCCGATACGGAAATTGCCTCCAATTATATGTGTCCGTTAAAGGCAACGGTACAAAATGACGGACAAAAAAACAAAGGGAATAAAATGTTATTCGTTCCTTTCGACAATGATTGTTGGGTCCAATATGATGTATTGCCTGCCGGAAGCGGATTAAGTTATGAAGCTACTGCTATTTTTCATCCGGAAAATCAAGCAGGATTTATTGTCGGTTCCATAGAACATGATGTATGGAAGACAGGAATACGTACAAACGGCGGAAACGGAATATTAAACAATATAGAAGTATTTGGAGGAATTACATCAACACTGACCCGTGATACATTACCACATGGCATGGTCAAGGGGAACAGAATCAAATCCCCCAAAATCATGCTTGGTTTTTTTGATGACTGGCGCGACGGAATGGAAGAATACGCTCTCTTCAACAGTTGCATAGCTCCTGCTCCTGAATGGAAACAAGGGACACCTTTCGGTTGGAACAGTTGGGGAAGTATCCAAACAAAAATCAATATCAAAAATGCAAAAGAGGTAGCAGATTTCTTTAAAAACAAATTACAGCCCCTAAACTTCGAAAATAATCAAACCGTTTATATCGGATTGGATTCTTACTGGGATAACTTCTCCGATAAACAATTAAAGGAGTTCGCTGATTATTGTCATAAAAACGGACAAAAAGCAGGCATTTACTGGGCTCCTTTTGTCGATTGGGCTAAAAACCCCAACAGAAAAGTAGAAGGAACCCTGGAAAATCAGTATAAAGACATCTATCTATACGCATATGGAGCTCCTCAAGAATTGGATGGAGCCTGGGCCATAGATCCTACTCATCCGGCAACAAAAAAAAGAATGGAGCATTATATTGGACGATTCAAAAAAGCCGGATTCGATTACATTAAAATTGATTTCTTAACTCATGGCGCCATGGAAGCCGATTCTCATTACAATCCCGATATAACCACCGGAATTCAGGCATATAATGAAGGGATGCGTTATTTAAATGAACTTATAAACGGACAATTTTATATTACAATGGCAATCTCTCCTCTATTCCCTTCCAATTATGCTCATAGTCGTCGGATAGCTTGTGATGCATTCGCTGGAATAAATGATACGGAATATACATTAAACGGACTTTCCTATGGATGGTGGTTAGGCAAGGCCTATCGCTACAACGACCCAGATCATTTGGTATTACAACAAAAGGAAGAAACAGAAGGTGAAAATCGTGCACGTTTAACTTCTGGAGTCATTACCGGTATATATATGTTAGGAGATGATTTAAGTGATTCCGGTTCTCCTGTAACCAAACAAAGAGTACAAAAATTAGCTGCTAACCCGGCGATAATGGATATTGCCCGGATAGGTAAATCATTCCGCCCTGTTTATGGATATAAACCTTCCGACAAAAAACGGGCAGAAAACCTATTCATGTTGGAATTGGACAACTGTATTTATCTCGCACTGTTCAACTTTTCCAATCAACCTCAGAAACAGGATATTCCAATCAAACTGCTGACTCTAAACGAACAAGGGAAAGAATATGACTTCACAGAATTATGGAGTGGAGAAAAAGGGAAAATCAAGGATTCTGTTTTACAAATTAACATCCCTGAAAAAGATGCTCTAATACTGAAAATCGATAAATAAAAAAAGCGGGTTTAAAACCCGCTTTTTTTATTTATGCATGTTTTTCCTTATAACGGTCAAGTTGTTTTTTCAAGGCATCAATACAAAGATCTGTCGATTCTTCAAACGATTTACTTTTCCGTTCGGCGACCAATGTATCTCCAGGAACATCTATGGATATCACCGTTACCTTATTTCCTTTTTCATCATCCTTATCCAATTTCAACGTCACTTCACAAGATGTAACTTTATCGAAAAAACGTTCGAACTTATTTAATTTACCTTCTATAAAACCGAGCAGTTTCTTATCTGCATCAAATTTTACCGACTGAATCTTTACGTTCATAATCTTTTCCTCCTATTCGTTATCGTTTTTATCATCTCGGGCGCGCGGATGAGCCCTTTTATAACATTTTAACAATTCTTCTACTGACGAATGAGTATAAATTTGCGTCGTAGAAAGTTTGGAATGTCCCAGCAACTCCTTCACCGTTTCTATACCTGCCCCGGCATTCAACAGATGAGTGGCAAAAGTATGTCTCAATACGTGCGGACTCCGTTTGCCTTCCACCCCCATCCTTGCAAGTATCTTGCCTGAAATACGGTAAACCTCACTGCGGCTAATCTTCCCTAAACTGTTTGATAAAAATAAAAAATCTTCCCGACATTCACAAATATTCCGACGTAAAAAAAGATAATGTCGAAATTTATCCATTAAACCCGACGGTAAAGGAACTATTCGTTGTTTGTTGCCTTTCCCCGTAATTTTTATCTCCTGACGCTCCAATGAAAAATCGGATAAACGAATCTCTATCAATTCCGCTAAACGAATCCCTGTGGCATACAACAATAGAAAAACTGTAGATTCCTTTTCTTTGGCATATTCTCCCGTACACGCCAACAGCTCATCCATGAACCGGGACATCCGGCTTTGTTCCACAAACGACGGAACCCGGCGATTCTTTTTTAAAGAATGTAATTTTACACAAGGATCTTCCGTTACAATACCTTGTCGCAATAAATATTTATAAAATGAACGCAACGAACTGATACGACGATTGATTGTCGTCGGTTTGGCCCCTGATTCTGACATTTGCATCATCCAGCTACGGATATCCGTATGTTTTATCATAGAAGGGTCGAACGAAGCTTCATCAATCCCCTGATAAAGCAAAAACTGACGAAGATCATCGCCATAAGCGCGTCTCGTCAGTTTCGAATATTGTTTTTCAACCTCTAAATAGGTTAAAAACCTTTCTATCATGCTTATTGTTCTTCTTCGCGTTGTAATTGCTTAACGTAAATAGCACGTAATTTCTGTTGACGTCCTTTTACTGATGGTTTGGTAAATTGCTGACGGTTACGAAGTTCTTTCAATACCCCTGTCTTTTCAAATTTTCTTTTAAATTTTTTAAGAGCTTTTTCTATATTTTCGCCCTCTTTAATTGGCATAATAATCATAATAATACTAATCTTTAAAAATTATATAAAACAAAAATAATATGGATTCCTTTAAACAGAATCTTTCCTGAAAAATCCTTTCACAAGGACTACTACTCTCTTTGTAACATGCTTACTATAAACAGATAAGTTACTCTCCTCCTCTCGTTTTTTTGTTTTATAACACTATTTTTCAATTTGCAAATATAGTGTATTTTTCTCTTTATCCAATTTTTTCAGGAAATATTTATCTCATTCCTTGTCTCAAGACTGTTTATTTTTTGTCGAGAAATACCCACCACACTACCTCATAACAAAAATAAAGCCTAATGAGCAAAAATAAAGAGAATCATACCTTTACTATTTTAAAGATTTAGTAGAAGAGGTACTATCTGTTGTTCTCGGAAAGATACGGTCACGCAATGGGGTAGGTCGCTCTCCCTCCAACACGAGATCATCCAATTTAGGAAATATCCTGTCTCGCAATGGAGTAGCGCTTTTTTTCACATGCTCCGACGATAAAGAATAAACTTCTTCATCACCTACTGGTTGTTCAACATCAAAGAGTAAAAATCGACCATAACGAAACAATAGGGTTATCAGAATAATGGCAATACATACAACAGTAAT
Source organism: uncultured Alistipes sp. (assembly GCA_949296295.1). Lineage (GTDB taxonomy): Bacteria > Bacteroidota > Bacteroidia > Bacteroidales > Rikenellaceae > CASDZK01. Next base: position 4,826 of record CASFOM010000135.1, read on the forward strand.
CCCCCGTTTCTCTATTGAAGTACAGGAAAAAGCTTCTTGTATCTTATTATATTGTGATTTTTGCTTCATTACTCCTTTATTGCTGCTTCATGACCTCGTAACAAAAAATGATATTTTTCAGAAGGAGAAGAAATAAAAGAGCCTAAACCATATTCCATCCAACGAGAATCAACCCGTTTTACAGTACCTTCATCCATAACCACAGGGTTAGGCCATTGACGAGAAAAACCAGGAAAACCATATTTAATCCGGGCATCTACAATCCATATACGCTCCTCATATATATAAGTATCCCGTACAGGATCAACATGATTTCCTGCCAACCATATCAACATTGAAGCATCCTCCAAATCTACGGAAGAATCAAAGAAAATCAAACATTTTATTGGCAATGCGTCGTTAGCTTGTAAGAAACGTTCTGCCAAAAGGGATAATTTTTCCCTCGATGATGTCCGTAAAACCAAAATGGGCCAACCCTCTCTCATCCATCGCGCACCTATCCCATCTATCCCTTCTGTTTTTACCAACCCTGCCGGATCAAAAGCTCCCGTATAAACAGCACCGGGAGACTCACTTCCATTAGGTTCCGTTAAATCAATGGCCAACTTTCCTCCCATACCCATTTGTGGAGCTGCATGATCCAATACATCCAACGGACCTTTAGAAAATAACAAACCTTGAGATATTGACAACCGATTTAAGGCATGTTTCAGCATTTCAGGATTATTCAACCGCGGACCTAAACCTGATGTGACAAGCATACATTTATTCAACATCATTTGTCCGGCTCCCCACATCGACGCTGCTACCTTGAAAGCCTGACCGGCATAACGTTTTTGAATATCAACCAACGCCAAATTATGGGCAACCCCCGAATCCGGCAAATAAATGTTTTCTATTTCCGGCTGTACAATCATACGAATCGGGGCTAAAAAAATTCGTTCCGTAGCTTTAGCAATATAGGCATCTTCTTGTGGAGGTATTCCCACAATCGTTGCAGGATAAACAGCCCCTTTTCGATGGGTAATACAAGTTATGTGAAAAACAGGATAAAAGTCTTCCAATGAATAAAATCCGGTATGGTCTCCGAAAGGGCCTTCCTGAACCTGTTTTTCCGAAGGATCAACATATCCTTCTATCACAAAATCACAATCCGACGGAACATACAAATCATTCGTCAGACATTTGACCAAAGTAACAGGATGACGACGAATAAATCCTGCCAACAAATATTCATCTACCTGGTCAGGAAGTGGAGCCGTAGCTGCATAAGTATAGGCCGGATCACCTCCAAGAGTAACCGTAACAGGCATTCGTTCATTCCGTTTGCGATATCCCTCATAATGACGCGCCCCCGTTTTATGACAATGCCAATGCATCCCAGTAACCGTATTCGAAAAAACCTGCATCCGATACATTCCCACATTCCGTATGCCCGTTTCCGGATCAATCGTATTGACCATAGGCAAGGTCAAAAAACGTCCTCCATCACAAGGAGCACATTTCAAAACAGGCAACCGGTTAAGCATTCCCGAATCTGCTCCGAGGACAACTGCCTGACAAGCTCCTTTCCGTTTCGATATACGAGGCATCCACTGAGCTACGGAAGAAAGTGTAGGCAATAACCGTAACTTATCATAAAAAGAATGTTTAGGAGTAGTTAATTCGGCAAATAAATCTTCAATACGACGGGTTAAATCGTCAAGACATTCCACGCCCAGTGCCAACGCCATTCGACGTTCTGAACCCAACATATTGGTCAATACCGGAAAATCAAAACCACAATTCTCAAACAACAGAGCTTTTCCTCCTCCCGGTTGTTTACACTGACGATCGGTTAACTCCGCTATTTCCAAATCGGTATCTACCGGAACACGAATACGGACAAGCTCCCCTGCTTGCTCCAAAACCTCTATATAGTGAGATAAATTTTTATACATTTCCTTCCTCGACAACTGAATTATTCAACAATAACACGAAAGCCTACATTAAAAGGTGCCTGCCACGGCTTATAATACCTTCGATAAGAAGCCGTAGAAGTACGGGCCCGATCACGCCATGAACCTCCCCGAACAATTTTATCTTCCGTATCTTCAGAACGTTCCGAACGAGTCCATTCTGCCACATTACCTTGCATATCATATAACCCCCAACCATTAGAACGATATTGACCTCCCCGGACCGACAGCAAATTTCCATCATCAGAAAAGGTATCTCGTGGAACAAAATCCCAAAACTTCCGCAAAGGATAATTATCCGGCATCGGACGAGGATCAACCCCCATTACTGCCAAATCTCTTATTTGACTATCTGCCAAATTCTCATAGTCAGAATAATCCATATCCATACTACCATACCACATATCATCCCCACTACCTGCACGACAAGCCCATTCCCACTGTTCCTCCGTAGGCAAAGTAACCGCAAGTCCCGTACGTTCTCCCAACACACGGCAAAACGTCATCGCCTCTTCCCATGAAATACGAACAACGGGTTGTTCCGGATGATTAACCGGATATCCGGGCGAAGTATGATCTTTCCATTGCTGACCAATATATCGGCTATCATGTTCCGGGAACAAAGCTCGATATTGAGCATTGGTGACCTCCATTTCTCCCATCCAAAATCCCTTCTTGATACGTACCTTACGAAAGGTCTCCAAAGGATAACTTCCTTCATCTTCTCCCATTTGAAATTTTCCTGAAGGAATCCAAACCAAACGCATGGAAATTCCTGGAACAATCTCTATTTCCCGAACCGTATTCCTTTCTGACAATTGTTTGTTACGTGCAGTTTCTTCATCAAAGCACCATTCTCTTATCTTTGCCGTATCTACTTTCTTATCTATCCGTTGCTCTGGCAA
>CASFOM010000136.1 GCA_949296295.1 uncultured Alistipes sp.
CTTTCGCTGGCCCCTTATTCTACGGCCCGGGATGAATATCAGGGAGAACTGGATGTTTATCTTGATGCGAATGAGAATCCGTTTAATGATGGATACAACCGTTATCCGGATCCTTATCAAAAGAGGTTGAAGTCTCGTTTGTCCGAAATCAAGGGAGTAGATGTTACTCATATTTTCATAGGAAACGGGAGTGATGAACCTATTGATTTGGTTTACCGTATTTTTTGCGAGCCGGGTGTTCATAATGCCGTAGCGATAGCTCCTACTTATGGAATGTATCGGGTTGCTGCGGATATTAACGGGGTAGAGTATCGCGAAGTCATGTTACGGGATGATTTTTCATTGGATGTATCGACCTTGTTGTCGGAGGTGGATGAGCATACCCGTTTGTTGTTCCTCTGTTCTCCGAATAACCCTACGGGAAACGCTTTGTGTCGGAAAGATTTGGAATATTTGTTGTCTCATTTTGGAGGCATTGTTGTTCTGGACGAAGCGTATATTGATTTTTCCGATACTCCCGGTTTCTTATCCCAACTTGACTGTTATCCCAATTTGATTATTTTACAGACACTGTCCAAAGCGTGGGGGATGGCCGGTTTACGTCTGGGACTGGCTTTTGCTTCACCGGAGATTATACAGTTGTTAACCCGGGTAAAATATCCTTATAATATCAATGTAGTTACCCAGAAGTTGGTTATGACATTGTTGGATAAGGATATGGCCGGTCAGGTGAAAACCATAAGGCAAGAAAGAGAACGGTTGTTGAGTATCTTGCCGGAGTTGCCCGTTATCCGCCAGGTTTATCCGAGTGACGCCAATTTTATACTGGTTCGGGTAGATGAACCTCGGAAAGTTTATCTTCGTTTGATAGAAAAGGGTATTGTAGTCCGGGACCGTTCGCGCATCCGAGGCTGTGAAGGCTGTCTTCGTCTGACGGTAGGTACTCCGGAAGAGAATGAACGTTTGATATCAGAATTAAAATCCATGTCCGTATGAAAAAGGCTCTTTTTATAGATCGAGACGGAACCTTAATCGTAGAACCTCCCGAAGATTATCAGGTCGATTCCTTAGAGAAATTTCAGTTTGTTCCCGGAGCTATTACGGCCATGCAACGTATTGCTGGTTTGGATTATGAGTTGGTGATGGCGACCAATCAGGATGGTTTGGGAACAGACTCTTTTCCAGAATCCGATTTTTGGCCATATCAGCAATTGTTACTCAACACGTTGTCAGGGGAAGGAGTAGAGTTTAAGGATGTTTTGATAGACCGTTCTTTTCCGGAAGAATGCTTGCCTACGCGAAAGCCGGGAATAGGAATGTTCGGGAAATATCTGGACGGGAGTTATGATTTGTCTTCTTCCTATGTTATAGGTGATCGGATTACCGATGTGTTGTTGGCGAAAAATTTGGGTGCGCGGGCTATTTTTATGCAAAATCCGGAACAGGGAATCATGCAGCTTCAGGATGAAGGATTATCGGATGTGGCAGCCTTGGTTACCGATTGCTGGAATGATGTTTATGCTTTCTTGCGCGGGGAAGAACGTCGGGTTACAGTTACCCGAAAGACGGGCGAGACGGATATCTCCGTAACGGTAGATTTAGATACGGCGGCAGGTTCCTTCGTTCATACAGGGATAGGCTTTTTTGACCATATGTTGTGGCAAATTGTACATCATGCGGGTATTATGTTGCAGGTGGAGGCATTGGGAGATACCTATGTGGATGAGCATCATACCATTGAGGATACGGCCATAGTATTGGGCGAAGCCTTTTATCGTGCATTAGGATCGAAGCGAGGGATTGAACGATATGGCTATGTTCTTCCGATGGATGAAAGTCGGGCTTTGGTGTTGCTTGATTTTTCGGGGCGTATTTCGTTTGAATGGAATGTCTCGTTCCATCGTGAAAAGATAGGAGATATGCCGACGGAAATGTTCAAGCATTTCTTTAAGAGTTTCTGTGAATCGGCTCGTTGTAACCTGCATATTGAAGCAGTAGGAGAGAATGAACACCATAAAATAGAAGGAGTATTTAAGGCGTTTTCCCGAGCATTGAAAATGGCGGTAAAACGTGATGGATTTAAATATGAGCTGCCGAGCAGCAAGGGAGTATTATGATAGCGATTATAGATTACAATACCGGAAATCTTTGTTCTGTAACCAATGCTCTTCACCGGTTGGGAGCTGTTTATACGGTTACGGATGATCCGTCGGTGATACGTAGTGCCGAACGGGTATTGTTGCCGGGAGTTGGAGCAGCGGACAAGGCAATGGACAATCTTCGTATGCGGGGATTAGATGTCGTCATTCCTCAACTTACAGTACCTGTATTGGGTATTTGTGTAGGGATGCAGGTGATGTGTCGTTACAGTAGTGAAGGGGATGCCGTTTGTATGGGAATTTTCGATACTGCAGTTACCCGTTTCCCTGATACGGAATTAAAAGTTCCTCATGTAGGATGGAATACAATTACCGGCTTGTCCACCCCATTGTTTTCCGGGTTGCCCGAAGCCAGTTTTGTGTACTACGTACATTCCTATCGGGCAGATTTGTGTTCTTCTACCATTGCCGTTACCGATTATGGAGAGTCTTTCAGCGGTGCTTTGGGACGCGATAATTTTTACGGTACTCAGTTCCATCCGGAGAAGAGCGGAGGCGTAGGAGAAACCATATTACGAAATTTTTTAACCTTATAACCGATGATTGAAATTATACCGGCTATCGATGTCATAGGAGGTCAATGCGTTCGTTTGTCTCAAGGCAATTACGATAGCAAAAAAGTCTATTATAAAGATCCGTTGGAAGTGGCACGTATCTATCAGGATTTGGGCGTTCGCCGTCTTCATATCGTCGATCTTGACGGAGCGAAAGCTTCTTCTCCATGTAATTTGTCCGTATTGGAACGTATTTCTACGGCTACCACTTTGGATATTCAATACGGAGGGGGTATTAAAACGTCGGAGTCTCTTCGATCTGTTCTGGAAGCAGGGGCTTCGCGGGTGATTTGTGGAAGTATTGCGGTTTTAAATCCCGATTCATTTGAAGAATGGCTATCTGTTTACGGTCCGGAACACGTTATTTTGGGTGCAGATACGAAAAATGGGAAAATAGCCATTAACGGATGGTTGGATAGTTCTACGATAGGTGTTTCTGATATTATTCGTAAATTTGCCCCGCGGGGTCTCTCACAGGTTATCTGTACGGATATCTCCAAAGACGGTATGTTGTCAGGTCCTTCTTTTGACCTTTACAATCGTTTGCAATCGGAATTTCCGGATATAGAGATTACGGCGAGTGGAGGTATCAGTTCAATGTCGGATATTAAAACCCTTGATTCGAACGGTATTCGTTCTGTTATCGTAGGGAAAGCCATTTATGAGGGAGCCATTACTTTTGAAGAGTTACGATTATGCTTGCAAAACGAATAATTCCATGTCTGGATATCAAAGACGGGAAGACGGTAAAAGGGATTAATTTTTTATCGTTAAAAGAGGTCGGGGATCCGGTAGAGTTAGGGCGTATGTATGCGTCCCAGGGAGCGGATGAGCTGGTCTATTTGGATATTAGTGCTACCTATGAAGGACGTAATACCTTTGTTGATTTGGTTCGCGATATAGCCGCCAATATCAATATTCC
>CASFOM010000137.1 GCA_949296295.1 uncultured Alistipes sp.
TCTGCCCCTTTATATGGCTTTTATCGCCATCTTTTTATTTACAGCTTGCAACGTAACCCGCAAATTGCCTGCGGGGCAGTATCTCCTTACAAAAAACAACATATCCATTCATTATCCCGATTCTTTGCCTAAAAAAGAAAAAATCGTTCATCCGGAAGATTTGCAGAAATTTATCCCTACAAAACAAACCCCTAACAAACGTCTGTTGGGTATTAACTTCTTCCTTTGGATACACAACCTCTCTGACTCGACTAAACATGGAGTGTTCCAGAGATTCTTTCGTAAAGTAGGAGAAGAACCTGTTATCTTCGACTCTTTATCCATAAGACAATCTAACAAGGATATGAAACTTTTCATGAAATCCGCCGGATTTTATGACGTACAACTATCTGACACGGTAAAATATCGGAAAAAAAGGGCTTTCGTAAACTACAAAATAAATACCGGAATCCCTTTCAAAATAGACTCCATCTCTTATCAATTCGATGACAAGTCATTGGAAAACATCATATTGGCCGACACTACACGTTCTCTCCTGAAAATAGGCGGTTTATTAGACAGATCCGTTATGGAACAGGAACGTTCCAGAATTACCCGTATGTTAAGCAATGCCGGATATTTTCAATTTTCTGTAAACAACATATCCTATACCGTAGATACCCTGCAACGGAACTATCTGGCAAAAGTCCAAATCAATATCGGACAAAACAAAACAGGAAATGAAGCTGAAGACAACCGGATTTACCGAATAAAAACCATCTATGTCATTCCCGATTACAACCCTGCTGAAATAACGTCAAATACAGCATTCGATACGGTAGAATACAAAGGATACCAATTCATCTGGGAAAAAGGGAAAAAGCAAAATTTACGTCCGGAAGCCATCGTACGCGCTCTTACCATATACCCCAATCTTATCTACTCTCAACGAGCCGTAGATTATACCAGCTCAAACCTGACCAACTTAAAATTCTTTAAAAACGTTAATATCCTCTTCCGCGAACTGCCTCAAGAAAATGCAGAAACCGTCGCTTTCATCGGACAGGAAGGAGAAAAAGTACAAACGATGCAAGAAGGTTCGTTGGAGTGTACCATACAGTGCCAACCCATTCTGAAACAAGGATACAAAATAGAATCCGAAATTTCTACCAATGCCAACTACACCGGCGTTTCCCTATCTCTGGGGTATGTAAACAAAAACATCTTTCACGGCGCCGAAATATTTGATTTCAGTGTCAAGGGGGCTTACGACTTTATGAGAGCATCGGGAAAAAAAGATTCCTATGAATTGGGATTTGCCACCAGTCTATCTTTCCCTCACCTTTTGCTCCCCCTCCATGCCAATAAACAACAAAAGCTGCATGGCGTAAACACCCGAATAGACATATCATACAGTACCCAACGAAGGCCCGACTATGACAGAACGCTCAGCAGCGTTTCCTTCGGATATACCTGGACCCGGGGAAGATTCTCCAACTATCTCTTCAAACCCATATCCATCAGCGTAATCAATGTACCCTGGATCAATCAAAGTTACCTCAACTCCATACAAAACCACTATCTGAGAAACAGTTATCAATCTCAACTCATTTTCGGGATGTATGGCTCTTACTCTTACTCCACACAAAACACCGTCAGAATAAATACCCATGCCCTGAAAATAAATGCCGAAACCAGCGGGAACTTCCTGAATCTCGTATCCCTTATGACTAAGGCAAAACGTATTTATGGCGCCGGGAACGATAACCACTACGACTTCCTGGGCATCAGATACGCCCAATATTTTCGGGGAGATATCAGCTACGTATTCCGTCATAAATTCAACGACAACGGGAACGCCTTAGTGTTCAGAATCTATGGAGGGGGAGGAAGAGCGTATGGGAACACCCGTTCCATCCCTTTCGAACGGATGTTCTTCGCCGGAGGAAGCAGCAGCATGAGAGGATGGCAGGTCCGTACTTTGGGACCCGGAGCTACCCCGGAACAACCCGACACTCAATATCCCAATCAAGTGGGGGATCTGAAACTGGAAGCCAATATGGAAGCGAGATTCGGTGTCTTCGGACCCTTAAAAGGAGCTCTGTTCTTTGACTGCGGAAACATTTGGTCAAACGGTAAGGGGGAAACCAATCAGGACGCAAGGTTCAAATTCAACTCTTTCTACAAACAATTAGCTTTAAATACCGGTATCGGCGCGCGTTTCGATTTCAGCTATTTCATCCTGCGCGTGGACTGGGGGATTCAACTCAGAAACCCTGGTTGGGGGAAAGGATATGAATGGATACGAAAATTCAAATTCAAGAATACCGCCGTACATTTCGGTATCGGATATCCCTTCTAAGGAAGAGTCTGTTTTTCTTTTTTCTGTCAAGAATAGTAATTACCTTTGTTTCTTGTACAAACAAACTTAAATCACCGGAGACAAATTCCGGATCATGTAAAATTCAAACAAAAAACAATATGCGTTACATTCAATCCTTAGTGGGCATCGTCGTCGGAAGCTTGCTCCTGGCTTGTTCCGGCTCGAAAAAAACAGCAGATTATCAGGTAATTCCATTACCTCAATCGATTGAAACACAACAAGGAAAGGATTTCGTGATGAACAACAACACGAAAATCCGATACCCTCAAAGCAACGAATCCATGCGGAAAAATGCAGAATTCCTTGCTCAATACATCCTCCAAATGACCGGGTTGGATTTAACCGTAGAACCCGGTGATGCCGGAGAAAACATCATCCTCCTCAAAATAGACAACCAGGGAGAAAACCCCGAAGGATATACCTTATCCATCGACAAGACAAATGCTACCATATCCGGAACAACAGAAGCCGGCGTATTTTATGGAATACAGACACTCAGAAAAGCGATTCCCGCAGGACAAACCAAACAAATATATTTTCCTCCTGTGGAAATCAAGGATTATCCCAGATTCCCATACAGAGGAGCTCACTTAGATGTCTCTCGGCACTTCTTCCCTACCGATTCCATCAAAAAATTTATCGATATGTTGGCTTTGCACAACATCAACAGATTCCATTGGCACCTCACCGACGACCAGGGATGGAGAATAGAAATCAAAAAACACCCCAAATTAACCGAAATCGCTTCAAAACGGCCTGAAACGGTAATTGGACACAACACCGGAAAATACGACGGAACTCCTCATGAAGGCTTTTATTCACAACAGGAAGCAAAGGAAATTGTAGCCTATGCCAGGGACAGACACATCACCGTCATTCCGGAGATAGACCTCCCCGGACACATGCAGGCCGCTCTAACAGCATATCCTGAATTGGGATGTACCGGAGGACCGTATGAAGTATGGAAAATGTGGGGAATCTCAGACGACGTCCTCTGTGCCGGAAACGAACAAACACTCCTTTTTATTGACGATGTATTGGAAGAAATCACCGAAATATTCCCTTCGGAATATATCCATATCGGAGGAGACGAATGTCCCAAGGTCCGTTGGGAAAAATGTCCCAAATGTCAGGCCAAGATACGTGCTTTGGGATTGAAAGACGACAAGGAACATACCGCAGAACAAAAGCTGCAAAGTTTTATCATGGCTCATGCGGAAAAATTCCTGAATGAACGGGGACGAAAGATTATCGGATGGGACGAAATACTGGAAGGGGGACTCGCTCCCAATGCTACCGTAATGTCCTGGAGAGGTATTGACGGGGGAATTGCTGCCGCACGGCAAAAACATCAGGCGATAATGACCCCTACCTCATTCCTCTATTTCGACTATTACCAAAGTAAAGATACCGAACAGGAACCCATTGCTATTGGAGGATATGTTCCCGTAGAAAAAGTATATAGCTTTGAACCCATACCGGAAGTACTTACCCCGGAAGAACAAAAATACATCATCGGCGTACAGGCAAACCTTTGGACGGAATATATCCCGACATACGCTCAGGTGGAATATATGGAATTGCCGCGTATGGCGGCTCTCGCTGAAGTACAGTGGACCATGCCCGACAAAAAGGACTATGCTCATTTCCTTGCCCGGCTTCCTCAATTAATCGCCATTTATGACTTGGAAGGATACAACTATGCCCGACACCTTCTGGATGTTGCGGCCGTTTTTGTCCCCAATCCGGAAACAGGAACCTTGGATATTGCTTTCTCGACAATAGACAATGCGCCCATTCACTACACCCTGGACGGCACAGAACCTTCTGAAAACTCCCCTTTGTATTCCGACACCCTGAAACTGTCGAAAGATTGTCAGATAAAGGCCGTAGTAATCCGTCCATCCGGAAACAGCCGAATCTTCTCGGAAACGATAACGCTGAACAAAGCCAGCCTGAAACCTATTAAAATGTTACAACCCATAAACAAACAATATGGCTTTAAAGGGGCTCCTACCCTGGTAGATGGGTTACGTGGGGACAGAAATTACAAGACAGGACGGTGGATTGCTTTCTATCGAAACGATATGGAAGCCGTTATCGACCTGATGGAACCTACGGAAATAAGCAAAGCAAAAATAACGACTTGCGTAGAAAAAGGGGATTGGGTGTTCGATGCGCGTGAATTCTCCGTAGCTGTCTCCGAAGACGGTGAGACATTCCGCCCCGTAGCCTCTGAAAGCTATCCGGTAATGAAAGCGGACGATCCTAACGGGCTGTTTGAACATGAATTAACATTCAACCCCATTAAAACCCGTTTCGTAAAGATTATAGTAAAACCGGAACATAAATTACCGGAATGGCATGGAGGAAAAGGGAATCCGGCATTCGTATTCCTCGATGAAATTGTTTTGGAATAGAAAAATCACTCATTCTAAACAACTACTGCTTTCAAATGCAGTTATTGACTTAAAAAACATACAAAGGGGTGTGCCTCATTTCCTGATTAGGCACACCTCTTTTGTCTGAGAATCGGATTCAATGTCTTGAATATAAAAAATTCAATCCGGTACAACAGTTACAATAAGGAATGTCATGGAACAGATACCCGCATTCCGATTCCCCTGCTCTTTTAGACCGCCGTCTTGCGCCCTTTTTTCTGAAACAAATCATACAAAAAATTGATACCTTCTTGTTTTTTTTATTACCTTTGCAACGGTGAAAGAAAGAAAAAATGCGTAACTACAATACTTATTATTATGCTTATTATTACTACTCTCGGCATACGGGGGCGGCTTGAGCGCAATAATAGGAAAAACAACGACAATAAGCACAGCCCCGACCTAACCGGTTCGGGGTTTTTTCTTGAAACACTTTTAAACGACGAAGAAACTGTTTCTATTTTTATCGCTCCGATGCAAAAACAGAAATTCCGATAAGGAAGGAGCTGATACGGGCCAACGGAACATGCCGGAATATTGTCTGAAGAACAGACGAAACCGGATAAAACAGAGCCGACACAAGAAAAGCCACATGAAAACAGTCTCTGAAATTAAGGATAAAAACAAATTTAAAAACAAAAGATAATGGCAAATTTTATTGAAGAACTGAAATGGCGGGGAATGTTGCATGACATCATGCCAGGTACGGAAGAACAA
>CASFOM010000138.1 GCA_949296295.1 uncultured Alistipes sp.
CATTATTCTGTACCAGGTTAATACCGTTAATATCAACCATATACACTCCCAAATCATCTCTAATTCGGAAAAGAGACTCCTCAAATCTTTTTAACAATTGAGAAATGTCACTAATAGACTGTAACCGTACTGCTGCCTCTCGTTGATTATCATTTAGCTGACGCATAACTCGACCTGTCTCTATCCGCCCCTTCTCACGTATATCCGTTAATTTTTTTTCTCGTTCCCGTACTTCCAAAAACAAACGAATCGTATCCTGCAATAATTTCAACCGATCCGCTTCCATTTTGGCAATTTGCTGCTCCAATGCTTCTATATCTTGGATATATTGGGAAGCAATTCCATCTGTACACATTTTCTCAAATACCGCATTCGAATAACGTTTTTGCGTCACACAAGAAACCATGCCCCACAATCCAATCAATGCCCAAAACCACTTTTTCATATTCGCGATATTCTTTTATTATTTTTTTACGAAGATACAAAAAACATTCTTTCCTTCTTATTTTATAGATATTTTTTCTATTATTCAATTCTTCTACTCGAAAAAAATCAAATTTTCTTTTTTACAGATTCAATATACTCTCATTATATAAAGACAAGACATGTCACCCCCTCTGTTACAACAAAACATTATAAAACATAAGAAATCGTTTTACCTCCTTTATGAATAATTTGAAGGTTACCTTATGCTGTTTTTAACCTGATTGACGGGGAGGCTTGCAAACAATTCGATAAAGGACAGAAATGAAACAGCCAAAAGAATTCAATGCAGCATACAGAATTCTTTATTCAAAGAATCCGACATATGCTTGTCATTATCTTTTACAAAACATTTTTATATTCTCTTTATCAACAACATAATCTATTTACTTTTTCAAAATAAACACAAAATTTATCCTCTTTAAATATAAAACCACAATAAAGGCTACAAAAAGAATTCTCTATAAAATAATTTATAAAAATGTATTGCAATATCAAAAAATAACTATATTTGTCCTACACTTTAATTTAATATGCGTATGATGACAGATGAAATGAACCAATACCCATATCAATATGAAGACGAAGGAAATGATGGTAGTGGTAACAATACATTGAAAGGTTACCGTATCGTTATTATCATATTGATTTGCGTTATCGGGATTCTGGCCGTTCAATATTATCGGCAGGTAAACATGTTGCGAGGTAGTGAAGAATTATTAACCATAGAACGTGATACGCTTCAAAACAGACTTTCTGCCCTCATTATGAATATGGACAGCATCAAAACCGAAAACGACACAATATCTCAAAATTTAATGATAGAACGTTCTCGTGCCGATTCGTTATTAACAGTATTAAAGAGGGAAAGAAATTTCAGTTATTCTCAAATAAAAAAATTAAAAGGGCAAGTAGCTACATTAACTAAAATCACACAAGGGTATGTAAAACAAATTGATTCATTAGACAGAATCAATAAACAGCTCTCTCGTGAAAACATCTCTTATAGAAAACGCTTAACCGCAGCTCAATTAAGAGCAGAAGCAGCTGAAGAAAAGAGTCAGGAATTAAGCCATAAAGTACAACAAGGGTCCATTATACGTGCTCGAGAAATTACCTTAAATGCCATGACCAATAAAGACAAAGAGGTAGATAAGGCAAAGAGAGCAACACGATTACGCATCAGTTTTATCCTGAACGCCAATGCAATGGCCTCAGTCGGAGAACGCAATGTATATGTTCGTGTAACAGGACCGGATGATGTTGTTCTGGCTGAATCTCCAAATGCCTTATTTGAGTTCAATGGAGAAAAGATTACTTATACCGCTATGCGTAGCGATGTAGATTATCAAGGAGAAGATTTACCTGTAGCCTTATTCTATTCTGGTAGTTTCACCGCAGGTCGTTATATCGTCGAAATATATATGGACGGTCACATGATTGGTTCTAATGAACATATTTTACGATAATTGATATAAAAAACATATATAACAAAAACTCGTACCTTAATTTGTACGAGTTTTTGTTATATGATTATTTCTTTTCTTAAAGACTATAAAATTTATTTCTATTTCTTGAATAAAAAATCGGCACGATACATTGATATTTCTTAGGATTGTCTCGATCTGTTTTCTTTCTCAGATTGTTTATTATCATCTTTATCAAACAAAGTAAACAGTATAAAATAGCACTCAAATCATCCGAAAAAATCAAACAACCTTTTAATAAATTTCTCCATACCCGAACAGATGTTTTACCATAAAAAATAAAAAATGGCAGATTTAAAATATCTACAATTACTCTCCAAGAGCTTCCCCTCCATTCAGGCAGCAAGTACTGAAATTATCAATTTAGAAGCCATAATGAATCTTCCTAAAGGGACAGAACATTTCATCACAGACATCCATGGAGAACATCAAGCTTTTCAACACGTTCTAAAAAATGCCTCTGGAGTAATACGAAGAAAAGTAGATGATATTTTTGGAACTACTTTATCTGATGTAGAGAAACGAGAACTGTGTACTTTAATCTACTATCCTGCAGAAAAACTAAAACTCATAAAATCATCAGAAAAAGAAACAAAAGAATGGTACTCCATAACATTTATGCGTCTCATAAAAATATGTGCTTTAGTTTCGTCAAAATATACCCGTTCCAAAGTACGTAAAGCATTACCAAAGGATTACTCTTATATTATTCAAGAATTATTACACGAACCTCATGACAACCCGAACAAACAAAACTATCTTGAGGCCATTATATCCACTATCTTTACTACGGGAAGAGCAGATCATTTTATTATCGAATTATGTAATTTAATCCAACGATTAACCATCGATTCTCTACATATTATAGGGGATATATATGACCGGGGACCTGGAGCCCATATTATTATGGAAACACTATGTGAATATCACAATGTTGATATACAATGGGGGAACCATGATATTGTATGGATGGGCGCAGCTTGTGGAAATCCTGCATGTATGGCCAATGTACTAAGAATAAGCCTCCGTTATGCCAATCTTGAAACATTAGAAGATGGATATGGCATTAATCTTCTTCCCCTTGCTACTTTTGCAACAGATACATATGGAGAAGATCCCTGTGATATATATATGCCCAAAACAATTGAAGACCCTACCATCACTCCAAGCCAAATAAAATTAATAGCCAGAATGCACAAAGCTATTTCCATCATACAATTTAAATTAGAAGGAGATATTATAAAACGGAGGGAAGAATTTGGCATGAAAGACAGACTTTTACTTGACAAGATAGATTATGACAAGGGAGTTGTTAAAATTGATGGAAAAGAATATTTCTTAAAAGACAATTATTTCCCTACAATAGACAAAAACAACCCATATAAACTTACTCAAGAAGAAGAACTAACCGTATCTAGATTAATGCACAGTTTCGAAAACAGCAGTAAATTAACAAAACATATACGCTGTTTATATACCAAGGGAGCTCTTTATCTTGTAAGAAACAACAATCTTCTTTACCATGGTTCTATTCCTTTGAATAAAGACGGGTCTTTTAAAGAAATAACCATTATGGGACAAACATTCTCCGGGAAAGAACTATTTGATCACATAGATAAACTTGTAAGAATTGCATACTTTGAAAATAAAGATTCCGACATCAAAAAATACGCTCAAGATTTCATGTGGTATTTATGGTGTGGGCCATACTCTCCTCCTTTTGATAAAATCAAAATGGCTACATTTGAACAATATTATCTGAATGAGAAAGAATTACAGAAAGAAGAAAAGGGTAATTACTACTATCTTAAAAGTCGTAAAGACATTTGTGAAATGATTTTAAAAGAGTTCGGTATCGAAGACGAACATGCACATATCATAAATGGCCATATTCCTGTTAAAACGATACAGGGAGAAACTCCCATAAAAGCTGAAGGAAAACTTTTGGTCATAGATGGAGGTTTTTCTAAAGCATATCAAACGGAAACAGGGATTGCCGGATATACTTTAATTTATAATTCTTATGGATTAACACTCGTTCAACATTATCCTTTTGAATCTATGACGAAAGCCATTGAGGAAGGAATGGATATACTTTCAGAATATAATGTAGTAGAATATGTTACGCAAAGAAAATATGTCAAAGATACCGATATAGGGAAAGAACTTTCCCAACAAATCAAAGATTTATACGATTTACTTAATGCATACAAAAAAGGAATCATACGAGAACGCATTATTTAAATCGCTATCCCTCTTTTCTATGAAAATTTTTCTTTCAAAGAAGAATCTCCATAGAAAGAGAAAAGATTGTATCAAAATATTGTTAAGAGGTTCCATATATAATAGAGATACTATTAACTTATCTTTTAACTTATTTCGATACAATCTTTAAGCAATCAATAAATCATTTAATTCCAAACTTATAAATACAAGTACCGGTATAAATTTCTCCAGGATGAACCCATACAGAAGGATAAGAAGGTCTATTCACTGCACTCGGAACTCCCTGTGTTTCCAATGCCAAAGCACCTCGTGAAAGATATGGTTTCCCCGATTTCCCCACATCTTCTCCCGAGAGATAACTTGCATCATAGAACTGTACGCCGACAGCATCTGTAAATACATCTAAAGTACGTCCTGATTTGGGATCCCAAACTGTGGCTGCATGTATTACCTCATTATCGGCCACCTCCTTCAATACCCAGTTATGGTTATACCCATTACCAATAAGTAACTGCGGATGATTCTCCGATAATTGAGCTCCAATCATCTTAGGCTTTCTAAAATCAAAAGGTGTTCCCTCTACAGACAAATATTCTCCGGTAGGAATCAATGAGGAATCAACGGGAGTAATTTTATCCGCATAAATCGTTAACTCTTGATCTGTTATCGTCTCATCCCCTTCCCCTGACAAATTAAAATAAGAATGATTTGTATAACTAAGCGGTGTAGTCTTATCCGTTTCTGCCCGATAAGTAATTTCTATACTGTTATCTTCTGTTAATCGATAAGTCATACTGCTTTTCACATTCCCAGGGAACCCGTCAGCTCCATCCGGAGAAAAATAAGAAAGCGTAATGGAATGTTCGTCACAACTGTCTACTTGCCAAACCTGTTCTGAGAAACCAATACCTCCATGCAACGTATTTATCCCTCCATCATTTAAAGGCAACTGATAACATATACTATCCAACATAAACATTCCACCTGCAATGCGATTGGCCACACGCCCTACCACACATCCCATATAGCGCTCTTTCGCATTCAGATATCCCTCTAAAGAAGAAAAACCTAACACTACATCCTCCAATTTCCCATTCTTATCCGGGACAAAAACAGAAACAATCCGTCCCCCGAAATTGGTAATCTGAACAACCATTCCTTGTTCATTTTCAAACGTATATAAGGCTACCTGTTTCCCATTTATCTCTCGATCAAACTCAGTAGCATCCACAAGAACAGGTCGCCGATGACAAGATACCACCAACGATATTGAGAAAATTATTCCCGCTATTTTTATCCAAACAGACATTTATTCAGCTGTTTTAAATTTATAAATACAAACGCTTTCATATATTTCTCCCGGTTCTAAACGAATAGAAGGGAATGCTTCACAATTCATCGAGTTCGGATGAAATTGTGTTTCTAATGCCAATGCTTCTCTAAATCCATATGGTTTACCACTCTTTCCTACATCAGCTCCTGCGAAAAAGTTTCCTCCATAAAACTGTACTCCTACCGCATCGGTATATACCTCCAAAATACGACCACTTACCGGATCCAATACAGATACAGCCTGAATAATCTGTTTACTCGGTTCTTCCTTTAAAACCCAATTATGATCATAACCATTCCCAAATATCAATTGTTGATGAGTATCCGTTAATCGCTCTCCGATAACTGTCGGAGTTCTGAAATCAAAAGGCGTCCCGGTTACATCCATATATTCTCCCGTAGGAATCAACAATGAATCCACAGGAGTAATGGAAGAGGCATTAATTTGAAGAATATGATTATTTATTGTCCCAGAACCTTCTCCTGATAAATTAAAAAAAGCATGATTGGTTAAATTCACCACTGTAGGTTTATCCGTCATGGCTTTATATCGGATATCTATCGCATTATCCTCTTTCAAGGTATAAGTCACCGTAGTATTTAATGTTCCAGGGAAACCATCTTCTCCATCTGGAGAGACATAGGAAAGAGTTAAAGAATGATCATTGACCGCTACAACATCCCATACTTTATTGGAAAATCCTCCTCCACTATGTAATGTATTCACTCCCCCGTCATTCAACGGAGTATGATATTCCACACTGTCAATAAAGAAACGACCTTGACCGATTCGATTGGCTATCCGTCCCACAATGCAACCAATGAATTGCTCTTTAGCGTTCAAATAACCATCTATTCCATCAAAACCCAAAGCAACATCTGCAAATTTACCATTTTTATCCGGAACCCATACAGACACGATACGTCCTCCATAATTGGTAATTTGAACGACCATACCATTCTTGTTTTCCAAATTAAATAAAGACACTTGTTTTCCATCTATAACCTTATCAAAGTTTGTAGCATCCACCAACATCTTTGAATCATTATTACAAGAGGAAAACAATGCCAGAACAGCAACTAATAAACCTGCATACTTCTTCTTTCTACACATAGCCAATAAATCTTATTAATGAAACATTAAAAACACATAATATAATAATGAAATAAAAGTAACATAAATTTAGCAAACAGCAATATCCTTCTCTTTTTTACTTTCAAATTTCACTTTAACAATAACAATTTTTCTCTACCTATTTTGAAATACTCCCTATTGAACCTTTTATCAAAATCATCCGCCATCCATATTTATACACTCTGACAAATTTCCGACATCAAGAATCAACGACAAATTAAACATTGACAATCAAACAATTAACACAATTCATCATTTATTAAAATCTCTGTTTTAAGGTAAGTATCTTTTACTATTTACATGTAATTAGCAGTAATAAAACCCTCTATCTCTTAACATAAATTTAACATAGACAATACATTCATCTAATACTCGACCTCTATTTTTGCTTTCGAATTAAAGAAGATGACTCTATGAAAAAAATGATTTGTATGATTGCCATACTGACCTTGTTAGGAGGAATGGCTAACGCACAAAAAATTAAAGGCAGTGATACCGTATTGCCTTTAGCACAAACTCAAGCTGAAAGTTATGCAAAAAAACATCCCAAGGCAAATATTACTGTAACGGGAGGTGGTAGCGGAGTAGGTATTTCTGCTCTTATGGATGGGACAACCGATATTGCCATGACTTCTCGAAAAATGAAATTCGATGAAAAATTAAAATTGAAAGAAGCAGGGAAACCCGTAACTGAAACTCTAATTGCTTATGATGCTTTAGCTGTTGTCGTTCATCCTTCCAACAAAATATCAAAATTAACCAGAGAACAATTAGAAGCAATTTTCACAGGGAAAATCACCAATTGGAAAGAAGTAGGAGGTGACGATATGAAAATCGTAGTATATTCCCGAGAAACCAGTTCAGGAACGTACGAATTTTTCAAAGAAAGTATTTTAAAAAACAAAAACTACGTATCTTCTGCTCTAAGTATGCCTGCAACAGGGGCCATCATACAATCTGTCGGACAGACAAAGGGGGCAATTGGTTATGTCGGGTTAGCCTATCTCTGTCCTGAAGTAAAAGCCATCAGTATTTCTTATGATCAAGGGAAAAACTATATTGCTCCATCATTCGAAACCGCAAAAAATCAAAGTTATCCCGTAATTAGACCTTTATTTTTCTACACAACAAAAGGAACCCCTGCTTCAGCCAACGATTTTATTGATTATGTACTTTCTGAAACAGGACAAAAACAAGTAAAAGAAATCGGATACATACCTGTTAAATAACTTTTTGAATGATGTATCATAATAACAAAATCATTTTGTTAATTATGATACATCATAAGGAGGTTCCAGTTTTTATAATTTGACAAACCTCTTCTAATTTACCTAAGGTATATACAAAATAACAAATGACATTATATATAAGTAGGGAAAACATTTCATTTTACCGAACAAGATCTGATACCTTATGGCAAATTATCCTTCAAAACATTCATGTATATCAACCCAATGAAGAACGGATTAAAAAAATTTACGGAGGCCATAACTGAAAAAATATTATTATTCAGTTCGGGCATTACCACTTTGACTGTCATTTTAATTGTCATTTTTTTATTTAAAGAAGGCATGGGACTTTTCTCAAGTCCTGATATAGAAGAAGGATATGTTCTGGCAGTCAATCAAGAAAATCCCATCAATCAATTAACTCCGGAAGAAAGCATGGAAGTCTTTGATTCAAAAATTACTTCCTGGAAAGAATTGGGAGGGAAAGAAGAAGATATTTTAGTATTTCGATTAAGCGATGTAACCAATTATGCTGACGAAACTTCTTTAGGAGATGAATTTCAATTTCTTCCTCACGTTTTGGACAGTATCATTACGGTTAATCCAGGAATCATCGCTTTTATTCCCCAGCAATATATCGACTCCACATTCACCGGTAAAATTTTAAATAACGGACATATCACTGCTGAAAGTTTCTTTGATGGGAAATATTGGTATCCCACAGCTTCTCCTTCTCCTCTGTTCGGATTACTTCCTTTGATTTCCGGAACTCTTTGGATCAGTCTCTTTGCTATTTTAATTGCCCTGCCTTTTGGACTGGCAGTAGCTATTTATATGGCAGAATTAGCCAATCAACGAACTCGAAAAATCATCAAACCGATTATCGAACTCCTCGCAGGTATTCCTTCAGTTGTTTACGGTTTTTTTGGATTGGTTGTATTGGTTCCATTAGTTCAAAAAGTATTTAATCTACCCGTAGGAGAAAGCGGACTGGTAGGCAGTATTATCTTGGCCATTATGGCTCTTCCTACGATTATTACCGTAGCAGAAGATGCCATCAGAACTACTCCTCGTTCCATGCGGGAAGCCAGTTTGGCTTTAGGAGCCAATCATTGGCAAACCATCTATAAAGTTGTTCTTCCCTATTCTATGTCTGGGATTACGGCAGCAGCCGTATTGGGAATTGGACGAGCAATCGGAGAAACAATGGCCGTACTAATGGTCAGTGGAAACGCTGCCATTATTCCCTCTTCTTTGTTGGAACCAATGCGAACCATCCCTGCAACCATTGCCGCAGAATTAGGAGAAGCTCCCGTAGGTGGCATTCACTACAAAGCATTATTTCTGTTAGGATGTATCTTATTTATCCTTACATTGATTATCAGTATATCAGTAGAGTTAATCAATACAAGGAAAAAAGCATAAATACCATGAAGAAAAAACAAGTTACTCAGAACATAGCTTTTTGGATATTCCGTATCTTTAGTTTCACCGTTGTAGGAATTCTATTTTGGATATTGGGCTTTATCATTTCCAAAGGAATTCAAGTGATTAATTGGGATTTCCTAACGCAACCCCCTACCGACGGAATGACAGGAGGAGGTATTTTCCCTGCCATCATGGGAACATTATATTTAACCATTGGCAGTATCATCGTTGCCTTTCCCATAGGAGTATTATCCGGCATTTACATCAATGAATATGCGGCAAACAACTGGTTTGTAAAACTGATTAGAATCATGACAACCAATCTAAGCAGTGTCCCTTCAATTGTATTCGGACTTTTCGGCATGGCATTATTTGTCAATACCTTGGGATTCGGAGACTCCATCATTGCCGGTTCATTAACTCTTGGATTATTGACATTGCCTGTAGTAATTCGTGTTACAGAAGAAGCTCTACACGCCATCGATGATTCTTTTCGTACAGCCAGCTACGCTTTAGGTGCTACGAAACTGCAAACCATCCGAAAAGTGATTCTTCCAATGGCTTTACCCAATATCATGACAGGATTAATTCTTTCCATTGGACGAGTATCAGGAGAAACGGCCCCAATTCTGTTTACTGCCGTAGCCTATTTCCTTCCCAAACTTCCCTCTTCCATCTTCGATCAAGTCATGGCACTGCCTTACCATCTGTACGTTATATCAACCAGTGGTACAGATCTCGCCGCTTCTCGACCTATTGCTTATGGAACAGCGTTAGTTCTTATTGTTATCATTTTAATTATCAATATTATCGCAACATTACTTCGAAATTATTTCGGGAAAAAAGTAAAAACCAATTTTTAAGATTATGGCACAACCCAATATGTGTATTACTTCCCATAACGTTAATTTTTATTACGGAAGTTTTCATGCGCTAAAAAATATAAATATGGATATTGCTCCCAATACCGTTACAGCACTGATTGGTCCTTCCGGATGTGGAAAATCGACCTTCTTACGTCTGTTCAACCGGATGAATGATTTGATTGATGGAGCGCGTATGACCGGAGAAATCCTTATTAACGGACAAAATATCTATGATTCTCATGTAGATGTTGATGAGTTACGAAAAAATGTGGGAATGGTATTTCAAAAACCCAATCCATTCCCCAAGTCAATTTTCGAAAATGTTGCTTATGGTCTACGTGTAAATGGAGTCAAAGACAAAAAAATGATTGAAAGACGTGTGGAAGAATCTCTAAAAGGGGCTGCTCTATGGGATGAAGTAAAAGACAAGTTAAAAAAATCGGCTTTTGAACTTTCCGGAGGCCAGCAACAACGTCTTTGTATTGCACGGGCCCTTGCCATATCTCCTTCCGTTCTTTTAATGGATGAACCTGCATCGGCTCTTGATCCCATTTCCACCTTAAAAATAGAAGAACTGATTTATGAGTTAAAAAAGAGTTATACCATCGTTATTGTTACCCATAATATGCAACAGGCAGGACGCATCAGTGATAAAACAGCCTTTTTCTATTTGGGAGAATTGATAGAATACGATGATACAAAAAAAATGTTTTTAAATCCTGCACAACAAGCCACTCAAAATTATATTACAGGTCGATTCGGATAATTCTTTTATTATCATAAAAATAGCTTAAAAACCAACATTTCCTAATAAAAAGCCTTATGAAACAGACTGAAGAAGAAATTATACATATCAAACAAGCCGTAGCAGAAATGTGGCAATTAGTTGAATCACAAGTTCACAAATCAAAACAAGCACTTTTACAATATGATTCAATGATTGCTCATGAAGTACAAAGTCGAGAAAAAAGTGTCGATTCCTACGAATTATATATTGATAGAGCCTGTGAAAATTTCATAGCTCTATTCAACCCTGTTGCTATTGACCTTCGATTTGTTCTTTCCCTGATGAAAATCAATAATAATGTAGAACGATTAGGAGATTTTGCTGATGGCATTGCCCACTATGTCATTACCCGTAAGCAACTGCCTCTTTTTGATGAATTATTAAAGGCATTAAAAATAGAATTAATGTTTACAGAGGTAGAAACCATGTTTGCCCTTTGTAAACGTGCTCTTTCATCAGAAGATACCTCCCTGGCAGCCGAAGTATTCAGACACGACCATATTGTAGATGAAATTCATGCTAACGCCTCTTCTGTTTTAGCTTCTTATTGTCGGGAACATCCCGAATATATTGAAGAATATTTTGCTTTATATGCAGCCATTCGACGCATAGAACGTATGGGTGATCGATGCAATAACATAGCTGAAGATATCATTTTCTACATAGATGCTAAAGAAATAAGACATACAGAAAAATAAATATTATTTCAAAAAAGCTGAATTCTAAGTTAAATCTTAAAATAAATTCGGATTTAACTTAGAATTCAGCTTTTTTGAAATAATATAACATAAATCAATAAAAAGACAAAACAATAAAAGTAAGTATGGCGCTTTCCTCAAGAAGATATCTAAGCCCCGATTATAAAAATAGCGAAACAGATTATAATAATAACACTGTTCTATTTCATATAATTTTCTCCCGTTTATAAATTCCCAGGATAAAAACGAAAAAGGGAGGAAGTAAGAAATTACAGATTAAACAATAATATCAGAGAATTACAGGGAATCTCTTTATTATGATAAATTGTATTAAACTTTCAAAAATATCTTCCAACGATACAATAAACCTAAGAATA
>CASFOM010000139.1 GCA_949296295.1 uncultured Alistipes sp.
CAAAATTATCGGTTATTTTATAACTTTGTGTAATAAAAATGATATAAGAACTTTCATTTTTGATATGGAGAAACAAAACAATAATCGGCGTAAATATTTAGCTTTGTCTTCCGGAGATGAGGAGTGGGGAATTGTGGTAACAACGGCAGGTTGTCAATATGTACCGCCGAAAAGTTGTTATCCTCCTGATTTGGAACATCCCGAACCTTATGTCTTTACCCCCAAGGCAGGACGGGTGTTGAACGATTATCAGCTCCTTTATATTACGGAAGGAAGCGGTTATTTTGAATCGTCATCGTTTCGTAAACAACGAATAACAGCAGGAACCGTGTTGTTGCTCTTCCCCGGAGAATGGCATAGCTATTCTCCTGATAACCAGGAAGGGTGGTGCGAATATTGGGTGGGGTTCCGAGGAACCGGAATAGACAAACGTGTCAAGGGGCGTTTCTTTGACCCCAAGGAACCTTTGTATAAAATAGGAATGAGCGCTACTCTGACGAACTTATATGAAGATATTATTGATTTTGTGGAACGTGAAAAATCCGGATATCAACAATTGGTATCCAGTATGGTCTTGCATATGCTCGGTTATATCTATTATAAGGAAAGGAATCGTCAATATGCCGATAGTGGGAATGTGGAGCTGATTAACCGCGCTCGGATGATGATGCGTAGCCATCCCGGAGATACCTTGTCTCCCGAACAGCTGGCAGAAGTTCTTGGGGTGGGCTATTCTAAGTTTCGGCGAATGTTCAAGGATTATACCGGAGTGTCTCCCGCACAGTATCGCTTGCAGTTGAAATTGATTCGCGCGAAAGAACTACTTACCTCCGGAACGTTGAATATCTCGGAAATCGCTTATGAACTGGGGTTTGAGAATGTCAGCCAGTTCTCTACCTTTTTTAGAAAAAGGGAGGGAATTACTCCTTCCGCTTTTCGGGAAAGGATGCATTAGGCGTTGTCATTCCCTTAAGTTGTTTTTCGGTTAGTGAGAGGCAATTGCTTGAAAACGGGAAAACATCTTTCAGGAAAGAAAGATAAGGAACCGGAAAGAGAATATTGATATCATCCGGATAAAAATCAAAATCAGAAAAACATTAAAAGATAGAAATTATTTTGAACTCATCATTCTGTCCTTGAACTTATATACTCTTGAAATCTCTGTGTCTGAGAAATAAAATCCTTTTGTCGGAAGGAGAGGCAAGCAGTTCCTGATTGCAAGAAGACAGAATGAAAAAAAACTTGTAACCGGACAGTATATTGAGAGAATATGTGGGAAGGAAGTACAAAAATCATAATGATTGTTATTTTGCTCCTTTGGATAGGGGTAAGTATCTTTTGTCTGCGTGATTTATGGCGGGCTCTTAATTTATCTCGATTACAGAAAATAATCTATTCCGTATTGGTTCCCGGAACAGGAATGATTGGCATTCTGTTGTTTTTTACTTTTCGTAGTTATTTGCTCTTACCTCCCAAACAAAAGAGGGGGGAAAGCATTACGGGATTGGCTGCTGTTGGGGCTATGGAAACTCCTCCGTTTTCTTTTCAGGAGGCTTATGGTTGGGTAAAGGATAAATCGAGCCTTTTCCTGAATCTTGGAGAAGAGACTTTGCCCTGGTTGAGGCAACTTGCCGATATCGAAAATATGGGAAATATCCATTTTCAGCCTTATGAACGCGGATTTTACTGGGGAGAAGTGAATGGCAATAAGGAACGTCATGGGACAGGCTTGTATATCTGGAATTTTGATGCTCGAAAGCCTTATTTCCAATATGAAATGTTGGGAGGGAATTGGAACAGGGGACTTCCACAGGGAACGGCCGTCTTCTTTTCTCAGGTAGGACCCTCTAACCATTGGTTTTATGAATACAGAAATTATTTACCTTCCGGGAAATATGAATTTTATGGAAGAAGGAAGGTGGTATCTGTCGCTGAAAATTCTGAAAAATAATGGGGAAACCATTATGTATCTTCTTAACGGAACGCTTTGAAGTCGGCGAGAAATTGTTGTCCCATACGGGCAATATCTTCCTTTAGAACGGAATAACGGAAAGAGGTCTGTTCCGTAATTCGGCGTCCATCATATACAAGATGTTGGGAAGTAGTCTCTAAAAGCTCCCGACTGATGGCTGGATGCAGGCCCATTCGCTCCAAAATTCCTGCGATTCGTGCTGCACCTCTTAATGTTCCGCCTTTTACCATCCATCGGGGAGGAGAGACATGGAGCGAAGCGGCAATATCATTGAAAAGAGCTCGGTAACTTAACTGTTCGTTACTGAGAATGAACCGTTGTCCTGATACCTGTTCCCCTTCTGTCGCTAAAACGATTAAGGCACGGGCTACGTCATCCGCCGATACATATCCGCTTTCTCCTTCAGGAACAAAAGGAAGCCCTTGATAAATCATACGAAACAGACGAGGGGTGTTGCGGGTGTGCCAATCTCCGTAACCTAAGATAACGGACGGATTGGCGATGGAGACATCCAAACCGTTCGCATGGGCCCGCCATACCTCGTTTTCCGAATAGAATTTGCTGACACTGTATGCTGAACGGCCTGAGAGGGATTGAAAGTCACACGTTTCATCTACCGGTTTCCCAAGGTCACTACTGCCTAAGGCGGCAACGGAACTGACATGAACCAAACGCCCTGTTTGGGCCTGAAGACAGGCTGAGGCAATGGCTCGGGTAATCGCGACATTTTCCGCAACCATGCGTTGTGTCGCTCCGGAACGGTCGGAGAGTATTCCGGCACAATGAAAAACAGCTGTGGCTCCTTCCAGAAAAGGAAGAAATGTTTTGGGTGTATAATAAGAGGTTTCGATAATCTGAAGAGGTCTCGGGGAAATACCATGATACTGAAGGACCTTTTCTAAACGAGGCAGATGCTTTCGGCTGCGAAGAGGCAGTACGACATCTTGACATCCTTCCAACAACAGTTGCGCCGTTAAATGGGAACCTACCAGTCCGGTAGCTCCAAACACCACAGTCTTGCCTGTTTTAATCTCTCTGCGCGTTTCCTTTCCCATAAAGTTCTTCATTACTCCCCTTTTCGCAGCTAATCTGTCGGAAGGGATGATTCCTGTGTTTCTCCTTGTTCTCTTCTCCAGAGTAGTTTTTTCCCAAAGCCTAAACGGTTGTCGGTATATTTGGCAAAAGTCACTTCAAAACACCACAGATGCAACGGTGTCAAGGCGGCATAGGGATAGGCCTTTAAATAGGTCCGTTTGGCTCGTTTCATCATCTCAGGATGATCATTGAATACCCGGCCCCGCAATTGCAGCCCTCGTATCAATCCTATTTGATGTGTCTCCAATACAATAGAAGCCGCTGCTTCCGGATGGGCCGTCATCTGTTGTCCATGACAGGTCTCTGTGGATGAGGTAAAAACAAACACCCCTTCTTCCGGCAAAAAAGCGTAAAAGAGATTGGCACAATAGGGATTCCCTGCTTCATCTACCGTAGCGATGGTCATCACATGATGGTCTGCGATGAAATCACAAATGGATTGGTCTATTTTCGGTCCCACTGCGTTCTCGTTTATCGGGTTTCTGGAAGTGGAGAGGCGGGAAGCGTATCCACAACCAATTTTAAAGCAACGGAA
>CASFOM010000140.1 GCA_949296295.1 uncultured Alistipes sp.
TAAAAGAATATTTTATCTCTGAAGGACACACAATAAGGTTAAAAGCGAAAATAAATAAAAATCTATTCAAATACTTCCAAAAAAGTAATTATTGAAAAGTGGATGAGGTAGCCCAATTTTCAATTGGGTTACCTCATCCACCCTATATCAATAGAAACAAAACAGAAGACTACATGGAACGTACATGACGTTCAATCTTCTCTTCATAAATATCACTGATGGTAATCAGAATGCCGGTCTCTTCCACATCTCCAAAATCCGGGTTTGTAACGGTTCCAAATACCTTCATGGATGGAGAGAGATTCATATATGCATTGATTAATGGCGGGATAGTCTCACCATGTCCTCTGATTTCACGCACTAAAATCCGGTAATCTTCGGCATAAGAACCGCCGCAAAACAATTGGGACAGTCGTTCTTCGTCAATCCCCAGACGAATGGGATGAATGGGAACCACCAAGCCTTCCCGGTCAGGGAAATATTTTTGCAAGAAATAAATCAATTTATTCCGGGCTTCCGTATTATATTCTACATACATGGTCACCTTCCCAAAAAAATACTTCACATGAGGATAGGTAACCACCAATGCCCCCAAACCATCCCACAAATTATCCAAGGCAAAGATTCCCTTGGGATTGTTTCTTCTTCCCTGATAATAGGGTTGCACAAAGGAACGTCCCAATTCAATCATATAAGGCAGATAGCGTTCGCGGAAAAGGTCGGTAAAGCGGAAATAATGTTCCGTAGAAAGATTCGGTGTATAAGAGCCTCGGGAAACGATATAACGATATCCTCCTACAATCTGATGCGCATCGGGGTCCCACACAATCAACTGTTTGTATCCGTCGCGGGCCGTATCCGAAGCGTCAATATCCAATTCCTCTCCTGTTCCGCCTCCAGCATCACGAAAAGCCATCTCGCGCAAGCGACCAATCTCCCGCATAATGTTGGGGCTGTTAAAAGCATCCGTCACATATAGCTCATTCCCGCCATTCTGTGTCTTTCTTAAAAATTTATCCGGAGTCAATTCCGCTTCAATCAATGAGCGTTCCACCGGTTCTATTATCTGTTTCATCATTCCCGTCTTGTTATTCTTTAAGAAGCTGTCACCATCTTTTTACAGACTTCCCTGTATTCATAGTTCGTTTTTCTATTTTTCAGCAGTTTTCGTTTGCTCTTCAATTATAATATTCCGACCTGTTTCTGCCTTTCTTCTGTCTGATATTCCGCATCCCATCCCGCAAAGCACTTCCCGTCCGTACGGAATCTCATGCCGAATACCGAAAGCACATAACAACCTCTTCTCAATTATGAGGAGCCAATGCATAGCAACGTTTCCGCAACTCCTCCGTCCACTGGACGGCAGACCATCCATTATTCAACTCCTGCGGAGAAACGGGAGTACCGAAAAAGAGACGGATATGCCCTTTTCCCCGTTTTTTAAACAATTCCGAAGGCAAGAGCAACATTTCCAGATTCACCCTGATTCTCAACTTTTTCCGAATATTGGCGAAGGTATAGAAGAATTTTGAGTTTTCATCACATACATACACCGGAACCACCGTACGCTGACTTTCCAAAGCCTTCTGCACCGCCGTTTTCTTCCACGGCAAATCGGTCACACGTCCTCCTATGCGCCGGGAACAAAGTCCGGCAGGGAAATAGGCCACAGGCAATGTACCATCCAACAACTCGTTGAGTTGCCGGACATAGCTGCTGCTCTGTCGTCCGTGCTTGTTAATGGGAGTAAAAAGGCCTCGAATGGGGATTAAGTTCATCAATAAATCATTGACCACCAACCGCACATCCCCAAAATGCCGTTGAATAGCCTCCGCCAATGCAAATCCGTCCAAACCGCCCAGCGGATGGTTCGACACAAAAAGATAACGTCCCTCTTTCGGCAAAGTATCCAACCCTCTGCTCTCCCGTTCTATTTTCAAATCATCCAATACGGCGGAAATAAAAGGTACGTCGCGTAAATGTCCGAAACGTGTCAAAATATCGTTGATATCATCCTGTCGGATCACCCGTTCCAAAGCCGTAAAGGCAAATCCCGGTATCTTACGGTATAAAGCACGATTTTTATTCCGCACTACGGAGCGGACATCTATGGTCAAAATTTTATCAGACAATGCCATATATCATACACACTTGTCTCCGATACGTTTTCGCCGTATGCACTCCGCGAGAATTAAAGACCGGAAGGGAACGATCGAAAAGCCGCAGTTCAGAGAAACAAGTTTTTAATTTAGCGGTAAATATAATTATTTTTATCTTTGCAGATGCAAGTACGCATAAATTTTGTTCTTGTCTGCGATTGACAGAACGGTTCTGTCGGTTGTCTTGAAAACAGGAATAAAGAGAGACGATACCATTCGACCATCATGGAAACATACCATATTCCCGTACTGCTTCACGAAAGCATTGATTCACTGAATATACGTCCTGACGGCACTTACGTTGATTTAACGTTTGGTGGCGGAGGACATTCCCGTGCCATTCTGGAACGGCTGAACAGGAACGGGGTATTGGTCGCTTTCGACCAGGATGCAGATGCTGCAGCCAATTGTCCGGATGATTCCCGTCTGCTCTTTATCCGCAGTAATTTTCGTTTCATGCGGGGAGCATTAAGGGCCCGCGGCATTCGGGAAGTGGACGGCATATTGGCTGACTTGGGAGTTTCCTCCCACCATTTCGACGATGCCCAACGCGGTTTCTCTTTCCGTTCTGACGCTCCTCTCGATATGCGGATGAACAGGGATGCATCTCTTTCCGCTGTTGAAGTAGTCAATGAATACGATCACCCACAGTTATTGTCCCTGTTTCGTGACTACGGCGAGTTATCGCAACCGCACAAAATTGCTGCCTGTATTATCCGGGCTCGGGAGTCGGCTCCTCTGCTGACCACAGGAGACTTAGTAACGGCGGTACAGCCGGTGATTCCGCGGAAAGAGGAACACAAGTTTCTAGCGCAACTGTTTCAAGCGATACGTATTGAGGTGAACCGGGAGATGGAGGCCCTGAAAATGATGCTGGAACAATCGATTAAGGTATTGGTTCCTGGAGGTCGTCTCTCCGTCATTACCTATCACTCGTTGGAAGACCGAATCGTCAAGAATTTCATGCGGAGCGGCAATGCCTCCGGACGGGTGGAAAGTGATTTTTACGGACGGGTGGAACGTCCGTTGTCCCCCCTGTCAAAAATCATCACCCCATCTGCCGAGGAGCTGTCCCGGAACAGCCGTTCGCGCAGTGCCAAATTGCGGACAGCAGAAAAACTATAATCTTAACCACGATGAAGTTCAGACTGACAGACATACTCTCAGGACGATTTCTGTCCGACAGCGGCTTCGTAAAACGTTTGCCGGCCATATTGTATATTGTCTTGCTGACCATTATCTATATGTACAACATCTTCGACGGACAAAAGCGTTATCGTGAAATTCTACGGGTAGAACGGGAAATTTCCCGGTTGAAAGTTACGGCAACGACCTTACAGGCCGAACGTATCTCGGCAACGAAAGAAAGTCGCATCATGGAAGAGATTGCCCGGCGGAAGATTCCGTTGTTCGAGACGACCATCCCCCCAAAACCGTTAGAACCGCTGCCGTCTGTCCCTGCATCCGTAACCGTCTCCACTCATGCAAACAAACAATAATATTCCCCCCTCGACAGGACCCAATTCGCGTCCACCGAAAGACATACGCAAAGAGATTCTCAACCGCTCTTTGGTACTCTATTATATCTTTGTAGGAATTGCCTTGGTCATCATCGGGCGTATGCTCTGGATTCAATACAGTCCGGAAGGGGCAGAACTGCGGAAAGAAGCGGAAGGATATATCAGTTTCAACGTAGAGCGAACCTTGGCCCGGCGAGGAGATATCCTCTCGCACGACGGACGCATCCTGGCAACGACAATGCCCCTGTTCCACCTGTATATGGACTTCCGGGCAGAAGGGCTGACACAAGAAAAATTCCAGGCGAATGTTGATTCCTTATCCTTAGCCCTTGCCAACTTCTTCAAGGACAAACCGGCGCGGGCGTACCGCGATTCCCTTACCAGGTGGCATCGTGCGGGCCTGCGTTACAAACGAATCACTCCCCGCCGGATGAACTACATTGAGTTGAAAGAGCTTTGCAAAGCCCCTTTGTTACGCGAAGGACGTAATAAGGGAGGCATCATTACGGATACTACCTACCGCAGAACCTTCCCATACGGTTCCTTGGCGCGCCGTACCATCGGCAGCGTGAATGCTACCGGGACAAAGGTAGGAATCGAAGGTAATTTCGACCAGATACTGGCGGGGGAAGACGGACGTACCCGAATGCAAAAGATATCCGGAAATTTCTGGATGCCGGTTAAAGACGAGCAAAATGTGAATCCTGTGGACGGTTATGATGTTCAAACCACCATCGATATAGATGTCCAGGAAGTGGCGGAATCGAAACTCCGGGAACAGTTGGCCTCTCAGGAAGCCTTATGGGGGACCGCAATCCTTATGGAGGTAAATACGGGCGAGATACGGGCAATAGCCAATCTGACGCGTCACCCGGACAGCAGCATTTATGAGGACTACAACTACGCTATCGGGATGAACATGGAACCGGGGTCCACCTTCAAGCTGGCCAGCTTGATGGCCTTATTAGACGACGCGAAAGCAAGTCCTTATGAAACGGTAGATACGGAAGGAGGGGTAGTACGTATTGGAGCAGCGAAAGTAGTGGACAGTCATGCAGGAGGTTTTGGAGTCGTTAATTTCTTGGAGATGTTTGAAAAATCGTCCAACACCGGTTTTGCGAAAGCCGTAAACAGATACTATGCTCATAATCCCGGACGTTTTGTCGATTACCTGTATAAAATTGGGCTGAACAAATCTTTCGACTTACAAATCAAAGGAGAGACAGCCCCCATCATTCGGCGTCCGGGAGACAAACTATGGAATGGAACCACCTTAACCATGATGTCCTTCGGTTATGCGGTTATGCTCTCCCCCATTCATACGTTAGCCCTTTACAATGCGGTGGCCAATAACGGGAAATACATGAAACCTCTTTTTGTAACGGCCATAAAAGACGGAGACCGGGTGGTAGAGTCGATAGAACCGCAAGTGCTGAATCCCAAGATATGTTCCGACCAGACGCTCCGGTGGCTGAAACAGGGTTTGGAAGGAGTGGTCAATGACGGAACCGCCAAGATATTGCGTAATGACCATTATCGGGTAGCCGGAAAGACGGGTACCGCCCAGGTGGCCAAAGGACGTTTCGGGTACACCGTAAACGGAGGGCGTTATTATTTAGCTACGGTAGTAGGTTATTTCCCTGCGGACAAACCCAAATATTCCTGCATCGTTTCGATAGAGACCTTCCACAAGTTCGGTTCTTCGAACATCTATTACGGCGGTTCTTTGGCCGGTCCTGTCTTCCGGGCCATCGCCGATAAGGTATATTCACAGGCTACGGATTGGGCCGATGAGGTACAAAAGCCGATATTAGGTTCCACGACCAAACGCATTACCGTAGAGAACAGTGTCAAGGCCCCGGAATATGGACATCCGTTTGTCCGGGGAGGTGACCGCCGTCGGTTAGACAGCGTACTCATGGCCTTGAATATTCGGGATGTTTCCATTCCCAACCGTCATAGAGACGGGCTGGTAGCCATTGATTCAGGATTTAAATTCCGGGAATTACCGGAGAATCCTTCAGGAGTTCCGGACGTTACGGGACTTCCCTTACGTGAAGCCGTTTATGTATTGGAAAGCCGGGGATTCCGTACCGAAGCGACCGGGAAAGGAAGCGTCAAACATCAGGAACCGACAGCCGGAACCGCTTTTGTACGAGGAGATACGATTCGTTTAACCCTTGATTTATAATCGTTCATCATTCACAGTTCAGATAAAACAAGGCTTCAGGAAGGTTTGAAATTTCTTGAAGGGACCTTTCCGGTTTATTACCGGAGAAACCAATGAAATAAGCAGAAAAACAAACCCAAAGTTCTTAATTCTTTTTATTCATGACTATTTCCATACGTTTACTGTTGTCCTTACTGATATTCTTTTTCCTCCCTTACGGACTTAGAGCAGACTCCTTCAAAGGAGAACAACTTTCCCGAAAAATCAGTCGCATCTTACGGACGAAACAGGTTGAAGCAGGAGTAGCGATGCAATTCGGTCCTCATCATTTTACCTACCACGATACGTCCGATTATCCGTTAATGAGTGTCTTTAAAATCCACGTAGCTCTTACAGCACTTGCCAAAATGGAAAAAGAGAAAACGGATTTACACACCTCCTGGCTCATCACTCCCCAACAAATGGAGGAAAATACTTACAGTCCTTTACGGGACCTCCATCCCCAGCAACCGTTTCACATCTCCATTGAAGAGTTGTTGCGATACTGCCTTTCTGAAAGTGACAACAATGCCTGTGATATCCTCATTGCTTATGCAGGCGGTATTCAAGCTGTGGAACGACAAATCCATGAATGGGGAATTCGTGACTGTTCCCTGACAGAAACAGAGGCAGACATGCACACAGACATCATGAATTGCTATAAGAACCGAAGCAGTCTTTCCTCCGTCGTTGAATTATTGGTCCATGCCTATCAGGGGAAACTGATAAGCGGTTCCTACCAAACGTTATTCGAACAGGCCCTATTGGGGACAGTAACGGGAATGGACAAAATGCGGAGCGGATTACCTGCCCGCATTGCCTTAGGACACAAGACAGGCAGTTCAGACCGATTAAAAGACGGAAGAAAAATCGGAGACAACGATGCAGGAATCATTTATCTTCCGCACAAAGCTCCCCTTTTCTTAGCCGTTTTTCTCAAGAATTCCAGCGAGACAGACCATACCAACGCCCGACTCATTGCCCGTATTACCCAAACTGTTTATCGCTTTGTCAAAAAAGAAAAGTTTTAATCAGAAGCATATTCCCAACATTTTCTGACGACATCTTTCCGCTCTTTTCCCCTTTCCGTTTTCTTTACGGGATTTCAGGGCACAGTTCTTGTTTGAAAAATCACATCAAACAATCATTCAAACAAGAACATCATGAATCAAACGCTACAATCACTCAAACGAATCTGTTTGGGACTCTGTTTGTACCTGATAGGAACAAACGGTGCATCTGCCCAGGATTCGTTTACCATTACAGGGCGCATCACCGACGAAACGGGTACTCCGTTACTCGGTGCTACCGTACTTATTGAAGGGTCCACCCAAGGAACCCTGACCAATGAAGATGGAGAATTTTCCTTAAAAGTACAAAAAGGGGATAAGTTGGAAATCTCCTACATGAGTTTCCTCACGCAAATCATTCCCATAGTACCTACTCAGACCGTTTATAATATACAAATGGAACCGGATGCTTTAAGCACTTCGGAAATTGTAGTAACAGCCTTAGGCATCCGTCGTGACCAGAAAGCCTTGGGGTATGCCGTCACGGAAGTGGACGGGGATGAAGTAGCCTCGGCCAATACGGTCAGCCCGGTAGCAGCCTTGCAGGGGAAAGCGGCAGGGGTAAGTATCAACGGCTCTGACGGAGGGGTTTTCGGCGGTTCCAAAATACAGATACGCGGGGTTTCTACCCTGGAAGGGAACAATCAACCCATCTTTGTCGTGGATGGAGTCATTTTAGACAATGACTCTTTTTCGAGCGGAGAGTTCAGCAACTATTCTACGGACGACTATGGGAATCAGCTAAAGAACCTGAATCCCGACGATTTTGAAAATGTCTCAATATTGAAAGGAGCGGCAGCGACAGCTCTTTACGGTTCCCGAGGCATTAACGGAGCGGTAGTCATCACCACCAAATCGGGGAGCGGGAAAAAGGGGTTTGGTATCTCGGTTACTCAAACGACAGGGATTGACTGGGTATATGCCACTCCGAAATTTCAGAATGAGTTTGGTTCCGGAACCATCGCGGGGAATATCAACTACGGCAAGGTGGATGCCTCTACGGGTAATTATTACCGCTTTGACGTCAATCAATTCTATTTGGAAGAGAACAGTGCCGGGGTTATGGTTCCCTCGTTACGAGGAGGTTCCGGGATGAGTTGGGGGCCCCGTTTCGACGGCCGTCAGATTATCGGTTACAATGGTCAGGAGACCGCCTACAAAGCCTATAAACGAAATATGAAACAGGCTTATCAGGTAGGGGTGAATACAAACACCAATGTCTCGATACAGGGAGGGACCGATAAAATCAACTTTTACTTCTCGGACTCATACAACTACCGGAAAGGTACCTTTACCGGTAATAACTTTGAACGGAACTCCATGCTATTGAAAGGGAAATACAACATTTCCCCAACCGTTACCTTGGATGCTTCGGTCAATTTCGTACAGTCCAACAGCCAAAACCCTCCCTATATGCTGGGAAATTATTTCTGGAACGGAACTTATGGACGTGATTATGACGTAAAATTCTATAAAGACAAATGGCATACGGCTCATGGAGGAGTGCCCAACACCGATTTTGGAGATGAATACGGTACTGTTCCGGGGATGGATTTCTGGTTCGATTTACACAACAAGAAACATGTTCAAAAAGAGACGATGGTTATTCCCATTGTGAAATTGAACATTCAACCGTTGGATTGGCTCTCCATCAACGGAGAGTTGAATATGAACTACTATGCGACGAAAACCGACTGGCGTGATTTGGGACAAGGTTATCGGAACCAGGGCGGACAATATAAATTAGGGTTGAGCGAGAAGATACAACGGACCGCCAAA
>CASFOM010000141.1 GCA_949296295.1 uncultured Alistipes sp.
CCGGAATGTCGCGTTATTGTACCAAGAGGTGTAGGTATTATCCCTTATGAAGTTCCGGGAAGTATCGAATTGGCGAAAGCGACCATCGCCCAGTTGGACCGGCACGATGTCGTTCTGTGGGAAAAACATGGTATCTTGGCCGTAGGAGAAGATCTCATTGAATGTTTCGACGCTATTGATACGTTGTCGAAGTCTGCTCAAATTTATCTGAATGCGCGTCAAGCGGGTTATGAGCCACAAGGTCTTAGCGACCAGCAGTTGGAAGATTTGGTTCCCGCTTTTCACCTTCCCACCAAATAAAACCGAAAACATGATGTTCCGGTTTCTTCTTTGTTGTTGCTGTTTGACGACCTTCCTTTCCGTTGCCCACCCCCAACTGCCCCCAGCATGGGGCGACGGATCGGAGGTCGTTCTTCGTTATGGCGGCGAACGGGTACAGGTCTTTCTTCCTCCCGTCCGCATTGTTTGGCAAAATGATTCTACGCTGATGCCCGGGATAGAATATCTGTTACGTCCCGGGAACGGTCAGGCCGACCTTTCAGGGCGGGAACTCTGTCGTCTGTCAGGCGGCGCATCCTTTGTTTTGGACTTCGGGAAAGAGATACAAGGCGGTATTCGTCTGGTATCGAATGCTTCTCAGGGCGGGAAACCCTCTACTGTACGGATTCGTTTCGGAGAATCCGTTTCTGAAGCGATGAGTGAAATCAATGAGTCAAGTGGCGCGACGAACGACCATGCGATGCGTGATTTCATGTTGCAAGTACCCCAGATGGGGTGTGTAGAAGCGGGCAATTCCGGTTTCCGGTTTGTACGTATTGACCTTCCGGCAGGAGGGGCTCTTGAGCTAAAAGAGGTACAAGCCCTTTTCTGTTATCGTGACATTCCTTATCGCGGTTCTTTCCGCTGCAGCGACAAACGTCTTGACAGTATCTGGATGACGGGAGCCTATACCGTTCATCTGAATATGCAGGAGTATCTGTGGGACGGTATCAAACGAGACCGTTTGGTATGGATTGGAGATATGCATCCGGAAGTTATGACCATCAATACCGTTTTCGGCTATAACGACATTGTTCCGAAAAGTTTAGACCTTGTTCGGGACATTACTCCGCTGCCCTCCTGGATGAACGGCATTAGTTCTTATTCTCTCTGGTGGTTGTTGATTCAACGGGACTGGTACCGTTATCAGGGGGATTTGACTTATTTGGAAGAACAACGGGAATATCTGACGGGATTATTGAAGCACCTCTTTACCCGCATCACTCCGGAAGGTCGGGAACAGCTTGACGGGATGCGTTTTCTTGACTGGCCTTCAAGTACGAATCCGGCAGGTATTGATGCCGGTTTGCAGGCGTTAATGGTTATGGCTATGGAAGCCGGCTCTGAACTGTGCCGGGTATTGCAGGACGTTCCTTTGTCCGAGCAGTGTGAGTCGTATGCCACGCTGTTGCGGAAGCAGGTTCCTTCTCCCAATGGGTCGAAACAGGGTGCGGCTCTGATGGCTTTGGCCGGTCTGATGGATGCGGAGCAGGCAGACCGAGAAGTGTTATCGGTCAATGGAGCACATGGTTTTTCCACCTTCTACGGTTATTATATGTTGTGTGCCATGGCAGAAGCGGGCAATTACGAAGGGGCAATGGATATTATCCGTACCTATTGGGGAGCAATGCTTGATTTAGGAGCGACCACCTTCTGGGAAGA
Organism: uncultured Alistipes sp.; assembly: GCA_949296295.1. Classification (GTDB taxonomy): domain Bacteria; phylum Bacteroidota; class Bacteroidia; order Bacteroidales; family Rikenellaceae; genus CASDZK01. Next base: position 1,702 of record CASFOM010000141.1, read on the forward strand.
TTTCAATATCGACTGGTTACCCAATGCCTCAAGAATAGACGAGCTTGTTCCTGCAGGGAAGAAAGATATCCACGGAGATTTCGGCGATTACTGTTACCGGAAATTCCGGCATAGTTTGGCTCATGGCTGGGCGTCCGGTCCGACCTCGTGGTTAAGTCGCTATGTACTGGGCGTGGAACCGATGGAGGCAGGATGCAAAAAAGTACGCATCATTCCTCATCTGGGGGATTTAAGCTGGGCAGAAGGCCATTTTCCTACCCCTCAAGGGGATATCTTCATTCGTCATGAACGACGGGAAGACGGAACCATACATTCTGTCATCAAAGCGCCCCGAGGAGTAAAGGTGATACGGAAATAACATCTTTCCATTCCAAGACAAACTAAAGAGACAAATCGTTTTTGCGAATTTTAATAAACTTCAAGGGGCTGCATCAATTTTCATTTTGACACAGCCCCTTATTTTACTTACTAACCTCTATTTTATTTATTTACCTCCATTTTTTCGTCCGGAAAAACAAATATGCGATAACACCGGATAGCAACATGATTCCCCAGGCTATCCAATAACCATATTCCGAATTCAATTCCGGCATATTTCGAAAATTCATTCCCCATACTCCCGCCAAAAAGGTCATGGGAATAAAAATTGTGGAAACAATGGTCAACCGTTTCATAATATCGTTCATCCGCAAATCATTATTCGAAATATACAGGTCCATCAATGACGCTAATGTTTCCCGACAAATATCAATACTTTGAGCGGCATTGATGAGATGGTCATTCACATCATTGAAAAAAGCTCGATTGGTCTTGTGAATCAATGAGGAATCGGACCGCAACAGTTTGGCATACTGCTCTTTCAACGGGACAACGGTTCTTTTCAACTCAAGATATTTTCTTCGTAAATTCTGTATTTGTTGTCCAATATCCCGGGCGCTGGTAGCGGTCAACAGTTCCGATTCCAAATCGTCCAACTCATCATTTATTGCAGCTATTCCGGCAATATAACTCATCGCAAGACTATTCAACAAAACGGTTAACAAATAATCGGATTGACGAGAGCGTATTTTCAATATATTCTTGGATATAGCCTGTTGTACATCATCAAAAAAAGATGTCTCCTCTTCCAGGAACGTCAATACGAAATTGGTTCCCTGAACGAAACAGACCTGTAACGGTCCTTTCTCACGCAGAAACCGGGTAACCACAAAATTATATCTTTCATATTCCTCGATTTTACTGGAATGTTCGGTATTCAGGATATCCTGCATCAACAGAAAATCGACACAGAAATAAGCACATACCTGTTGTACCGTTTCCGTATCCCGCAATCCATGAATCTGAATCCAATGCAAACGACCATCTACCAACTGGGCTTTCAACTCCGAGAATGTCTCTCCCTCAAACTCATTCACCCCCGAAGTGTCATAACTGAGGAGATGCAAATGCGTGGGAGTAGAACGGTCTCCGTTGTAAGCTAATTTTTCCGTTAACAGATTGTTTTTCATCTTTTTCATGTTAGAAAACAGTTTAAATTTTCCTACAAGACCTTCTGCATTTTTTAAAAGTCTTTGTTTTTATTCCGGGATATATTCCAACACACTCTTTCTTTTATCAGTCAGCTATGGAGCCTACCATCATCTTTCCTGAAACAGTCCGAATCTGTCGGAATACCTCGCCCGGATATACAAACTATAAAACTTAACCTGTTTTATTTCTCAATAATCATTCCAACCCTTCCGTATTTTCGAGAGGGAGGATTATTCCTGCATCAAATGGTCAATACCCCTTTCAACGGCAGGTTTTCAGAAGAACCACCGACAAATATTTCAAAATCTCCGGGTTCCAATACCCGCTTCATCTCAGCATTCCAGAGGTATAAATCACTTTTCTGCAACTCAATGACCACCCGTTTTGATTCCCCCTTTTTCAAAAATACCTTCTGAAATCCTTTCAGGTCGCGAACAGGAGTAGTGACAGAGCTGCATACGTCATTAATATACAACTGGGCCACTTCTGCACCGTCACGTTCTCCGGTATTGGTCAAGGTAAACGATATTTCGGCCACTCCGTCGGTATATAGTCGTTCAGAAGAGATTTTCAAATCGGAATAAGCGAACTCGGTATAGCTAAGTCCATGTCCGAAACAGAAGAGCGGCGCTGGAGAAGCAAAGACATAATCCCGTCCGGGTTGTTCCGGTGTTCCGGGCGAGCGATAATATCCTCTTGCGGAAGGTTTGTAATTTCCCGTCACAGGGATATGCCCGACACTTGCAGGAACCGATACGGGCAACTTTCCAGAAGGATTCACCTCTCCGAACAACACCTCAGCCAAGGCTGTTCCGGCCTGTTCTCCATTGTACCAGGTTTCAACAATGGCAGGGATATGCTCTTTTTCCCAGGCAATGGTATAGGCCCGTCCATGCACCATAACCAATACGACAGGTTTCCCTGTTTCAACCACTGCACGAATCAACTCGGGTTGCACGCCGGGGTGATCCAATTCATGACGGTCAAATCCTTCCCCGCAGGTGTTTCGTTCTCCAGGAATATCGGCCCCCCAACCAATTCCAGAAATGGTAGAGCTGGTTCCTCCCATGACCAATACCACCACATCGCTGGCCCGCGCTACCCGTACCGCTTCACGTATTCCATCGCGGCTCAGGTCGGTAATACCGCATCCTCGGGCATAACGGATATCCACCTTATCCCCTGCCAACTCACGGATGGCCTGCAGGGGAGTAACCCCAAAACGATTATCCTTGGTAATACTGTAATCCCCGAACTGCACCTGATCGGCGTTAGGCCCTATCACTGCTATACTTTTTAAACGGTCGGCATCCAAAGGCAACAACTTATCCTCATTCTTCAATAAGATAATCGATTCTTCCGCCACGCGTCGAGCCAAAGCGACATGTTCCGGGTTATGTACGATCTGTTCCCGGTTTTCCGGAACAGCATAAGGTTTTTCAAACAATCCGGCTCTGAATTTGGCCGTCAATACCCTTCTTACAGCGCGATCCACAACCGCTATGTCCAATTTTCCGGAACGTACCAGTTCGGGGATGTGGGAATAGGCATAAGCGCTGGGGGCTTCCAAATCCACTCCTCCGTTCAAAGCGGCCAAAGCAGCAGACGGAGCATCAGGCACTACCCGGTGAAATCCCTGCAACATACCAATCGCCCCATAGTCGGAAAAGACATATCCGTCAAATCCCCATTCTCCGCGTAACACCTCATTGTTCAACCAGCTGTCAGCATGTACAGGCACCCCATCCACTTCATGGTATCCGGGCATCAACGCATAAATATTAGCCTCTTCCACCGCTTTCTGGAAAGGATAAAAATGTTCTTCCCGCAAAGAACGTTCTCCCAACAATACAGGAGCAATATTAATTCCCGCTTGCGGGAAACTGTATCCGACAAAATGTTTTGCAGTACACATCAATCCGTTTTCTTTAATGCGCTCTTTCGTCTCTTCCGGCATTCCCTGCATTCCCTCAACAAAGGCTACCCCCATACGAGCGACATGATAGGGATTCTCCCCAAAACACTCCTCTACGCGACCATACCGGGGATCTTTAGCCAAATCGAATAACGGAGATAAAGCCTGATCGACACCGGCCGAAACCGCTTCCTTGGCCACAGCTGCAGACATCTCCCGAATCAGGTCGGGATTCCAGGTACTTCCCTGTGCTATGGCCTGAGGGAAAATAGTAGCACCCAGTGCCATCTGTCCGTGGAGACATTCCGCAATCTGTATGGCGGGGATTCCTAACGGGGTATGTTCACGAAGATATCGGTCAGCCGCTTCCGACACCTTGGCAATATCTTCATGCATCCAGAAAGGGCTTTCCAACACCCCGATACTTTTTCCTCCAAAGAGGGCCTCCAACGATTCCTGAGTTACTTTTCCATCTTCCCCGATTTTCAAAGCCGATAACCCTTTCATACATAACTGTTCTGCTTTCTGCTCCAGCGTCATTCGGCTCAATAAATCTTCTACCCGGATATGTACAGGCAAATCAGCGTTCTTATAAGGAGGCAAAGCCACCGGCTGTGCATATCCTCCCAAGGCAACTCCCCCTAACAGTAAAGTTAAGATTTTTTTTATCTTCATTTTTTCTAATTATTTTCGGAACTGCATCAGACATGCCGTTCCATCGGTTAGTTTATTTTATTTAGTTGTTTTACCAGTTTCTAATTTTTTCACATTTTTTCACACGACAGATTCCATTCCGTTTTCCCCGTATCCGTTTTTTCTGTTATTCCTCTTGCGCTTCATGAGGCTCCGTCTTTCCCCTTCACTTCCCCTCTCCTTTATCCCTTTAAGCCCCCTCCGCCCATCCGGAACAGAAATTATCCCCCAGGACAGATACCCCAAAACGTTTTCTCCATCTGACGCCGGTGTTTCTATCTGAATGACTTTATTTCCCCGTTCCCATCTGACGAAAATGACAATTTCCCATTTAGATAAGTCCCCTCAATGGAGTGCTTCCCCGGGGTATAAAGTTTAAACGATACATTCCATCCTTTGGGCCAACAGGGAAGGAGATAAGAAGTCCCGTCATAATGTTGCAGAATCATCTGCTGCACAGTCAACAAGATATTGCTTCCATGATCCTGATCAGGCACCCAGTCAAAATTAGGTCCCCACATGGCAAGGAATCGGTGGTTGACATTGGTATTTTTAATTTTCTTACGCAATAAAGCCACTGCATCCTCCTCCAAACCGAGGATGGCAGCTTCCTGTCCGTCCTGTCCCCAACCTCTGCTTCCGTCAAAATTTCTACAACGGAAAGTACGAATACCTGCCTGTTTCAAATCATTGGTTACGTTAGCGAGTGCAAAAGGAAATACCACATACAGCTCAGGATTTTCAACATTGGTCCGTTTTTCCAAAAAAGTTTCGGCGGGTAAAAACAACGTTCCTTCCGCTACCTGTTTTTGAGGCAATGGAGGCAAGGATTTTTGTACCTTCTGGTAATAGGTACGG
>CASFOM010000142.1 GCA_949296295.1 uncultured Alistipes sp.
CTTTTCTGCCTTTGCTTCTATCTCTATCTCTATCTCTACTTTCCCCCCTTTTACCTTTCGTCGTCTTTATTCTGTTTTATTGTTTGAAATTGAGTAGAAGAGACGAAAAATAGAGATTATTTCGGTCGGATAAACAGTATTCATAACCAAATAATCAATTATAATAGTTCAATTGCATTTTTTATCGGACAGCAATAATTAGTAATGCCATTTTAAATTATCTATACCTATGAATCCTTTATTCCTTTGGACATTATCGGTTGTCAGATGAAAATATAAGAAGTATCTAAAGCTTTTTAGACGTAATAATAGATTATTGTTCGTTAGGAATGGATTATTAAAATGTTTCTCAAAATGAAATGACTTAAATCTATAAATAAGAAAGTACTTACTTATTTTCGATCTATTTTATATGTTATTTCTTCTTTTGAGGGAACTTTTACTTTGTTTTTCCAAGACAGAAAAGCATGATCTCCCAAAGGTTCTTTTGCCATTTGGGCATTTTCTGTCATAATAGTAACGGTAGCATCATATGATGTAGGATTATTTATTTCTATCCATATATACTTCTCATTTTCTTTAGTTATTCGTGCATTTACATGATCAAAAACATATAATCTATTTATATCTGTACGTATATAAATACTTGGAATTTCTAATGCCATTAAAGCTCCGTTGGTTTCATTCCAACCGGTTTTCCCTCCATCTCCTCTGGACCCACGACTATCGGCATCACAATAGGTTAATCGTTCCGTTATTTTCCCATTGGGTTGTATCCCTTCTGTATGAGCATGAATGACATCTTTTAATAAATCTGCATATAAGGTATCATTGGTTGCTCTGTATAGTTTAAATAATACATCTCCGGATTGAGTACAGAATCCGGGGGCTCCATGCTTATTTTGAGTACTAGCCCATACAGCACCTGTTAAATTGGCGTTTAAACGAGCCAATGGAGTATCTGAGGGTAATTGATAAGGAAATGAAACAGTCCATGTAGCACATAAATTGGCTAAATCCTGCGCCTGTTGCAGATATTTTTTTTCTTGAGTGGCTTCATAAAGGGTCATTAATGATGTGGTAAGAGCAATAGCGGTTTCTGAATCTGCATTTTGAAGAATATCTCCGCATCCTCCGGATGTAAAACCTGTCAAGAAGAAATTTTTATAATAATAGTCTGCAGCTTCTTGTGCTATTTCCAAATATCGGGGTTCTTGAAAATATTGAGAGGCCAGAACCATTCCTGCTATGGCTATGGCTCCGCCTGTTGTATTGTAAACAGCAACGTCTCCTGATTCTACTTGAATATAATTCCCCCATGTTTTATGCTTTTCCCATGTAGAAACAAATGCATTGGCTAAAGATTGTATTGCTTTTTCCCATTGGGGTAGAATCATTTGTTCTCTATTTTGTAATTTTAACAGATTAAACTGTTTGATCATCCAATAAAGTATATCTCCATTTTTTCGGGTTAATCCAATTCCAGGAATATTTTGAGCGGCATCTCGATTTAATATAGTCCCATCAGCATTTAATACGTCGTAAAAATATCCACTGCTACCTTGTCCGTGGGATAGAGCAAAATCAAAAGTATGAAAAACTTTATTTAAATGACAAGTGTCCTCCAAGGTTAAAATAGGATAAGTATTGATTAAACCACCTATCCATCCATAAGACATCCAATTGGCATTTTCCGGACAATAAAATTCAATAGAATCTTTTTTATAATATCGTTCATCGATGTTCTGAACCATTAGGGAAAAAACAGTACTCATAGGTATCAAGTTTCGAGTGGGAATTTGAACGGTATGAGTTTTTCGATATTTCATAAAATAACTTAACAGTTCAGAAACATGGTTGCAATGGAAAGATAGTTTGGTTATATGAATGGTTATCTTTTCTCCTTTACGAATAGAAATTCCTCGATCAGGACTTTCGCTGAACCCTATGAATTCCGGTTTTTTCTCTCGTACTCCCGGAGCACTGATAACGAAAGAAGCTATACTTCGGTCTGCGGTTTCTTCAATGATAAGTCCGTGATCTAATATTTGATTGTTTTGGACGATTCCTTGATCTGTCAATAATATAATTCCCGATTTTTTATTCCTGTCTAAATAAGCGATAGCAGGAGTAGCCGCATTACATACGTTGACCTCTATTCGAGAAGGAGCTCCATATTCTGGAGATAATTGAGGAATGGGATTGGAAGTTAACGCTAAATCTTTTCTGTAATAATCTGTCTTATCCAACCCTGTTGCATATTCTCGATTCACGATGCGCTGTCTATTTCCATTATAAACGGAAGCAGGAATCATAACGTAATTATCACTTGACCATTGATATTGGTCAAAAGCGACTGCAACCCCTACTTCATTCATATCTTTTTGTGCAATAAAATCGAAACTGTATTTTATTCCATTGGTAATGGTTGTTTTTTGAACATCCACTTTCCAACTTGTTGTATTTGAACTTGAAATAATGGGTTGGCAGTATTTTAATTGGGCCTTATCGTATTTACACTCCAATAAACGATATTCTTGAGAGGAATCAATGGATTTAGGTACCCATTTTTGGGCATTGGATGTTGTTGATAACAGAAAAATATAAATTGTTAGCAGTAATTTATTATTCATATTTTAAGTATCTAATTTTCGGGATATAGTTTATATTGTTCCTTTTTCTCTCCATTTTCCATTCTGGAAAGAATCCACCCATAGGTTCCATCCATTTCTTCCAAACGCCAATTGAAATTGGGATTTTGTAATAATTTACGAATATGGACAGGGAAAGCATTTGCTCTTCGTGCTTCTTCCCATGTCCGGATGACTTTGAAAATTTGATATTTTTGAGGACAACTTTCCACATCTTTTTGACCTAATCTTAATCCATAAGTAGCTCCATATCCTATAGCTGTTGCTTCAATATGCTCATATTGTTCTGCTGTTGATGTTTCAGTGATTGGAAAGTTTGCTCCAAAAGAAGAAGGAAAGAAATTTGCGTATGTTACATCCCGTAAGTCTTTTCCTTGACTGGTTGTACTTCCCCAAACGCGTTGTTCTACATCGTATATGTTTTTCCCTCCTCCTACATTCCAAATGCTTTGATAATGCCAAGAACCTTCAGAAAGAGTCGCTCCGGTAAAACGTATGTCGGCTATACCGTGTTTTTGAGCTTGAGCGAACATTTGTCTGAAGAAACGTTTTACAGAATAGGCTCCGAAACCGCTGTGAAAAAAGAATTCTTGCCCATCGAAATCATAATATCCCAGCCCGCTATGAAATGCAACGTCTGCATAATGTTTTGCTATTTCGTCTTGTAACTCCAAATTGGGAACCAATCCTTGATATCCCCATCCTACAGTGACTTGCATTTTATCGACATAATCTCCTTTTGTATGAGAGGAAGGTACGGTATTCCAATATCCACGAGTTACATTCAATAATCGATAAGGAGGAGTATTTGATACTCCTAAATAGTGAATAAGTTCCTTTCCTATTTTTACCATATTCAGTTCTTTACAATGTCCTTCCCAACATGCTATTTCTTCCAAATAGGTTGGATCATCAATATAAATAAGAGTATCGGTGGAAGATAAATCTTGTATTAGAATCCGTCGATGTTGGATGCAGGCACTATCGGATGGAATAGGACTACAATCTTTAGTCCCAGGAGCCATTGAATTGGAAATATTGGTTCTCCCTAATATTAAACTGTCTTTAGCCAATAATTTCGAATATTCGATATGAGATAGATTCCCTGTACTGAAATGAAATGGTTTTTTTTCGTGGTTTTTACCATCAATATAACCTTCGTTATTTCTATCAGGATGCAAAAAAGGATGATCATAAGCAAGTATGGCTCTTAGTCCCATTTGTTTGACATAAGAGGCGATACTGTCGTACAGATTTCCGTATGTGATAACATCCGGCATGAAGGCAGATGGATCTTTAATCCATTTCCCTCCAAATGTGGGGTATGGTAACTTTTCTTCTTTTACAATGTTTTGTATGATTGTCATGAGGGCTATACTGTCAGGTCCTCCCCATAAAGCAATGGATGAACCAATATAGTCTGTTTCAGGTACGGCTTGGCGCATTAGGTGGTTGGGTTCGTTTTCATGGAAAACAGGGATTCCTTCGGGAGAATAAATCAGATTGGCTTTTCGGCGATCTCGAGAATGATAACGTATGTTGATACGTCCATTATGGTCTACACCAGCGGCGTTTCCATATAACATTCTATAATAAGGTGCTTTACGGTTATAAAAAGCTACATCATTGTGTCCGTCTCCTCCTAAGGTAAATTGTTGTCCTTCATGTAGAGTAATGGGAAGAGGGTATTTTAAAGGATCGGGAGTATGAGCTATGTATCCTCCAAAACCGGTTTCAGAAGTGTAGTGTGATTCTCCGCCAATTGTATTGTCATTCAGGGCTAATGCTCCAATAGCGTAACAGATGTTTTCTGAAGTATCTCGTGCAACCCCGATGATATCTCCTAATAAATTGTTAATATTAGTATAATAGTTTCCCCATTGAATTCCATTGATGTGTTCTCTATTTTCAAGTTGTTTTAATGAGAATTTAATATATTCATCCTTTTCTTGAATTTCAATAGTTGCAATAGAACCATTTTCATATTCAATCCGATATTCGTTTGCGTTATTATTATAAATCGCTTTTTGCGGATAATAATAACGTTTTACATGATTATCATAAAGAGCTAATAGCGGAGAGGGTTGGTCATAAGGACTGAAATTACGACTTTTTCGGGTAGTATTCCACATGCCGATAATGTATCCCCGGGAATCGATATCTATCTTGAAATAATCTGTTTCAAACGATTGTATATTTCCACAATTGTAAAGTGAGAGTACGCTAAATATATATAGGAATAAATATTTTTTCATATAAATTAGATTGATTACTATTTTATTTTTACAAATATAGGGAAAATCGAATGAGTAGGAAAACAAAATTTTTAGGTTTGATTTTGTAAGATATCCTTTGTATTTATTTCATATAGATAAAAATAATTTTTTATTTATGTTATGACTCTTGTTAGAATAATAAAAGATAGGATATTAAAGAGGAAATGTTTGGCAATTTACAAGTGATATAGAAATAAAAGAGTTGTATATATATCTTTTAGGATAATTATTAAATTGAACGAAGTAGTGCTTTAAAGTTATAATATAAAATACGGGGTATTGAAGTATTGATTTGATTATAAAAAATGGAAGGTTAAGAAGTAACAGATAGATTTTGAAAAGAAATATCCCGAAGAATGGATATGGATTATTTGTTCTTCGGGATATTTAAAAGATTATTTGAGAATTAATTCGATGACAGGTAATATGTCATTGGGTTGTTTTACAGGAACAGGCATGATGAGGTCTCCAGGGCGTGAAGTTTCTATTGTATGAGCACTGGGATCAGCATGTGTTTGAGAGTAAAAGGTAAGTTCTGAAGCATCATTTAGTAATTGTGCATATTTGACTTTCCCTTCGTATCCTGGAAGATGAAGCGATTTGAACGGCCATTCTAATACGTGGATATAAAGTCTATGCGTTTCAGGGTTATAAGTAAGCATACAGTTTTTAGGAACTTGGAATTCTTCGGGAGCTTGGGTACAACCATAAATAGAACGATTGTGGTATTTCATCCATTCTCCAATACCAGAAAGTCTGTTTTGGGCACGTTCTTCGAATGTCCCTCGTCCTGTAGGGCCAACATTTAACAAAAGATTTCCTCCTTTACTGACCGTTTCAACAAGCATTACAACTAATTGTCGTACAGATTTCCATGCTTCATCATCACGATGATATCCGAATGACCAAGCATCTAAGGTTTGACATATTTCCCATGGTACTCGTTCTCCATTAACTTTTGGCCATTCGTAGGGAACATACAGCTCAGGCGTTAAAAAGTCCCAACCCCATGATGTGTGATGCATATCAGCGCGATTGTCGATAATAATTTGAGGTTGTAATTGGCGTACTAATTTCAAGATACCTTCAGAATCCCATTCTTTATGTCCTTTCCCATTCTCTCCTGGATAAGAATAATCGAGAAACAATTCGTCAATTTGACCGAATTCGGTTAGAAGTTCAGTGAGTTGATCTTTAATGTATTGTTGGTATTTTTTTAGGTCTCTACTTTTATTAGCTTCAATTCGTTCTTCATCGGTTTTAGGACTATTGGGGTGTAACCAGTCATAAGGAAAGTCCGGATGGTGCCAATCAATTAGTGAATAATAGAAACCAATACGGATACCCTCAGCACGAAAAGCATCGACAAGGGGACGAATGAGATCTTTTCCATAAGGCGTATTAGTAACTTTAAAATCGGTATATTTGGTATCCCAAAGGCAAAATCCATCAAGGTGTTTGGTTGTGATGACAAGATATTTCATTCCAGCGGCTTTTGCCATTGCCGCCCATTCTTTTGGATTGTACAAATCAGGATTGAAATTCTCGAAATAACGTTGATATTGGTCATCGGACATCCATTCGCCGCGTTTGACGCCCTCTCCTCGTGCTGGGAGGCTGTATAGTCCCCAGTGAATAAATAGTCCAAAACGGTCATGTGTCCACCAAGCCATACGTTTCGCTTTTTGTTCTTTAGTTTCTCGCGCCCATAGAGGAATTTCTTCTTGTTGTTGTGCATAAATTGTACAACATATTATAGAAGTAAATAATGTAATAAAAAAAAGTTTTTTCATATTTTTTTAATTAGGTGATAGAAATGATTTTATTAATTTTATCTTAATTTATTGATATATATACTTTTGGGATAAGGGTTAGATTTAGTTATCATAAAAAAAACGATAAAGTGTGGCTCCATGACTTGGAATATTGACATTTAGTCTTTTGTTCTCAAAAGATACATCTGTTCGTCTCCAAAGATCCCGGATACGTAGGATTTTTTGTGTTTTTATTTCTTCAGGGAATAGGGTTATTTCCTGATCTTGTTCCCCCATATTTATAATTCCTACGGTTTGACTACCATCTTCCATTTCTTTGACCCAGATATCGATATCTCCAATCTCTTTTACTACTCGGGCTTGTTTTCCGAGAGGATCCTGATTTACTTCGATTACCTCAGGATTGGTAAGTAGGCCTAATGTGAAGTCGTCCATTTGACTGATATCACAGCCGATTAATAATGGAGCGGATAATAAACACCAAAGACTTATGTGGAGATATTGTTCATCGACGGATAGTCGTGTAGGGTGTAAATTAGGTCCCCAGCCTACTTGTCCAACGATTAGCATATCTGGGTCATTCCAATGACCAGGTTTGGCAAAATCGGCTAAATCTTTTTGACGTAAAGCGATGCTGCTCATTGATTCCCATGTGTCGGTAATATCTTCAGTTGTTCGCCAACAATTCCCTCCTGCAGCTTCACCCCATTGCCATACGTCGTTCATTCCATATTGACAAATACTGTAAATGATATCACGATTTAGTTTTTTAAGTTCATTGTTCATGAGTAAATAGGGTTTCATGAATGCGGTAATTGAGGTTTCTTTTTCTTCCCGGAATATTTGATCATAGCCACACCAGTCATATTTCAGATAATCGATTCCCCATTCTGCGTAAGTGATTGCATCAATAGTTTCATGTTCCCATGATCCGAGTTCGTGAGCGCATGTTGTTGGGCCAGGAGAGGAATAGATTCCGAGTTTTAATCCCTCGGAATGTAACCAATTACTCAATCCTCTGATGTCAGGGAAATGTGATCCTGGCAATAGTCGACCATCTGCTGTTCGTTTTTTTGCTTGCCACACATCGTCAATGTTGATATAATCCCATCCGTAATCGATTAATCCTTTGTCGATTAAAGCTTGTGCAGAAGCAACTACTTTTTCTTGAGTTACACTGGTTCCCCAACAGTTCCATGAGTTCCAACCCATTGGTGGAGTAAGACAAATCTTTTCTCCAACTTTTAATACAAAATGTTGTATTGCTTTACCATGGATGTTGCTAACCTCTATTTCTATATTATAATCACCTTTTTGTGAGACTTTCCCTTGCAGGATCCCTTTAATGGAATCGATAATTACTCCTTTAGGTAAGTTTCGGGCACTGTAAGAGAGTGGTTTTTCGCCAGATGCGGCTATTTTAAATAGAATAGGGGAATTGGGTCGAACACCGAATACACGAGGATTATTGATTCTGGGAGTGATTGCAGGGGGAGGTGTTAGAATATATGGGGTGATAATGCGATTATCAGATATTTTTCCTGTGATATTGTCAGTATATTGTGTTTGGATTTCAATCCGTTCATTTTTCGGATAAGATATTTTACGAGTTAATGTTTTTCCTGGTGCAAGATTAATATTTCCTGATAAAGTAATTAGTTCTTTATTATTATAGGTATCTGTAGCAGTAATTTGGAACTGACCTTTTTGATGTTCTTTGGCATTATTTTTAAAAATAATTTGACATACAGATTCTTGATCCGAAGGTTCGAAAACAGAAGATATTTCCAATAAATCAATTAGATCATTCATGAAGATGGATGGAATTCCATTTACGATTCCTCCAGGACCAGATTCGTCATATATCCGTATTGCGAGTAGATTTTCTTCTCCCCAACGGATTACGGGGTCATTGGCTGCTATTTTGTAGTTACGTTCTTCTGAAAATGCTGAGACATAACCTCCGGGATCATTAGGGAAAGCTCCTGTTTTCCCGATAAGTTTCCCATTTAGATAAGTTTCGTCAGCATCATCAATTTTAGCCATATAAATGTTTAGCCAATCTTTATAGTAGGAATGATCTCGTATTTCGAGAGGTAAATTAAATCGGATACGGTACCAACAGAAACCGTTATAATCATAACCTTGTTGTTCCCAATTAATGAATGTTTTCACAGTATCCCATTTACTGTCATCGAAGTCTATACTACACCAAGCCATATTATCTCCTGTTTTGAATACAGCAGACGGGAATTTGATTTTTTGTTGTCCATAGACAGATGAAGCCAAAAGTAGTACAACAATGAAAATTTTGGTTCTCATAGTAATTAATTATATTTTAAAATGGATATTATATTATTTTTTTAGTTTTGTAGTAGTTATTTTTGATATTTGTATGACAGGAATTGGTTCTTCTCCAAAAGAGATGTCGGCTGTGTACATATTTCGAGGATGAATGGAGTGCCTATTATGATGAGCATGGAAGACGATTTTCAATCGTCCTCGTTTGTCATGGAACAGTGTACTATGGCCTGCACCTACTATATTATTAAAAGGTTTTTGCAGGATGGGATTTTTGTCGTATTTGGTCCAAGGTCCTAATGGAGAAGAAGCTGTTGCGAATCCGAGGCCGTAGTAGGGACTTTCGTAGCCATTCCCTGAATAGATCATGTAATAAATGTTGTTATGTTTGATTACGAAAGCCCCTTCATTGATTTTTCCCCATACTTCTTCCCATTTTTGGGAGGTATATAGACAACGTTTCATTGTTTCAGTTCGGATTGTAACTAAATCATTTTCTAATTCTGCTCCCCAAATGGTCATGCCATCATCGAATTTATTGAAAAATATATAAGCTTGTCCGTCATCATCTATAAATAGGGTGTTATCGACACATCGATCATTGATTATTGGCTTTTTTGTTTTTTGGACGAATGGTCCCAATGGAGATTCTGACCATGCGGCACAAATTCTATCATCCGAAGAATAATACAATAGGAAACGATCGAGTTCTTTTATATAATAGATTTCAGGAGCCCAAAAAAGATGTTCTCCCCATATGTCGTTTGTATTCAAAGTTTCATGTGCTGTTTCCCATGTTCGTAAGTTTCGCGAGGTATAAACACCAATTTGGTTATTGGCATTAGTGCCATAGGCATAATATATTCCCTTATGAAATAAAATATAAGGATCGGCGAGAGGGACAGATGAAACAGAAATTGTATTCTTGGAAGAATTACAAGATAGAATAAAATATGGGAAAATACATAATAAAAAGAGATAAATTCTGTTCATAATTTGGTCGTTTTAATGATTCAAAATTAGTTTTTAAAGTGTTTTGGAAGTATTACTTTTTAGTCAAATTTTGTAATTATCGGTTATTTGAAGAAATAGGGTTGCTGTTCTCTTAATTTTTATCGAATTTTACTATCTGTTGATAAAAAGTACCATTATGGGTAAGTTGAAGAAACGGTTTATTTTTTTATTGATATTGTTTTTTGTTTTCATTGGTCATATTTTCGGGCAGGAATTATCATCATTTTGTTTTCGTACCATAGATGTTGATAATGGATTGTCGGAAAATACGGTGAATTGTATGCTCCAGGATTCTTATGGTTTTATGTGGTTTGGAACTAAAGCGGGATTGAATCGTTATGATGGAATAGAATTTCGGGTATATTGTAATAATCCCGATGAAAAGTTATCGTTGGGAAATAATTATATTCGGAGTTTACTTCAAGGAACCCCTGAAATACTGTATGTTGGTACGGATGCCGGTTTATATATTATGTATATGGCTGATGAGACTTTTACTAAATTAAATACTAAGACATCAGATGGGATAGAAGTTACTTCGGGAGTAAATAGTATGTTATTTGATGAAGAAGGAAGGCTTTGGTTAGCTACGATGAATCAGGGAATATTTATTCTTGATACTTGTACAAATGTATTAAATAAAATAGAGGTTCCCGAGGTAAATCAGGCAACCGTATGGCGTATCATACGAGACCGTTCAGGGATTATTTGGGCTGTTTCCCATTTGGGATTATTTCGTTATGATACTACTGTTGGTCGTTTTAATTCTGTTGGTAAAGTATTACCTGAGGACGAGGTTTTGTGTATAGCAGAGGATGAAGAAGATAGATTATGGGTGGGGATGAAAGAAACGGGAGTATTTCGTTATGATAAAAAGACAGGAAATAGTATTTCTTATGGAGGGAAGGAATCGAAAAATCGAATAATGGGAGTCCGAACGATTCTTCCTTATGCAGAAGAGTTTATATTTGTTGGGACCGATGATGGATTTTATATCATATCGTCCGAAATGTTTCGGAGAATTGATATTCGAGAGGGTTGTCAAAGTTTGAGTGATCGGAGTGTTTATTCGATTTTTAAGGATCGGGAAAATGGACTTTGGATAGGAACTTATTTTGGAGGAATTAATTACTATCATCCATTATTTTCATCGGTTGAAACGTATGTTCCAGATAAAATACCGGGGACTCTTTCGGGACGGGCTGTAGGACAATTTTGCGAAGATGCTTCAGGTAATCTTTGGATTGCGACAGAAGATGGAGGGTTGAATTATTTTGATGTAAAAAAACGATGGATAACGCAACCTATTAAAACATCATGTCATAATATTCAATCTTTACTATTGGATGGTAATGAATTATGGGTTGGAACTATTTCTTGTGGAATTGAAGTTTATGATTTGACAACTCATCGGGTGACTCGTTTGCGTCATGATTCTGCAAATGATCGTTCTATTGATGATGATTGTGTATTCTCTCTTTATCGGACACGTTGTGGAGATATTTATGTGGGAACGGACAAAGGGCTTAATCGATATGATCGACAACGACGAGATTTTGTACGGATACCGGAAGGTTCTGGATGTGTTCGAGATATGATAGAGGATAAAGATGGTGATTTATGGCTGGCAACATTGAATTCTGGGGTTAAACGATGGAAAATAGATAAAAATGAATGGGTGTATTATGATACTGTTCATTATCGTAATAATCCTATTGTAGGTAAAAAACTTATCAGTGTAACCTTCGATAATAGTAAAAATCTTATTTTTACCAGTCAGGGAGATGGAATATTTTTTTATGATTACGGTACGGAAAATTTTCGAAATGTTTCTTTGGCAGAAGGTCTTCCTGATAATGTTATATATGGAGTTCTTAATGATTCCTCAGGAGGGTTATGGTTGAGTTCTAATGTAGGCATTATTTATTTTAATACGAATACTAACGAATTCCAGATATTTAATAAGAATAAAGGGATGCAAAGTGCCCAATTCAATTTTAAATCCAGTTATAAAGCTCAGGACGGTAAGTTTTATTTTGGGGGGATCAATGGATTTAGTTGTTTTTATCCTGATGAATTGATAAAAACGAAGAATCGTTTTGTGCCACCGGTGATAATTACGGGGATAGATTTGCTTGATGGGAAGGTGTCTTTTGAAGAAAAAGAGAAAATTACAAGAGCTTTGTATTATGGTGATCGGATAGAGTTACCTTATAGACATTCATCGTTTACTGTTTCCTACATTAGTTTGAGTTATGTATCACCATTGAGTAATTATTACGCATATATGTTAGAGGGGATTGATACAGATTGGCATTATGTTGGTAATGACAGAAATGTAACCTATTTTGATCTTCCTCCTGGAAAATATATTTTTAAGGTAAAAGGCTCTAACAATGACGGGATATGGAATACGGACGTAGCCCGTGTTGCAATTCGTATTTTTCCTCCTTTTTGGAGATCAGTAGTTGCCATAATAATTTATTCGTTTATTTTTATTATAATCAGCTATTTGATGGTTTTGTATGGGTTACGACGTTTTCGTCAGAAACGAATTGCAGAGTTGGAAATTGTTAAGGCAGAAACAGAAAAGAAATCGTTTCAGACTCAAATAGAATTTTTTATAAATATAGCCCATGAAATACGGACTCCATTGAGTTTGATTAGTGCTCCTCTGGAGGAAATTATCATTTCGAATGACGGGACGTTTCAAACACGTCAAAACTTACAGATTATAGAGGAAAATCGGAAAAGGTTGCTGACTCTTGTTAATCAGTTATTGGATTTTCGAAAAATTGATACGCGAAAACATATCGTTATGTTGCATGAAATAGATCTTCGGGAATTACTTTTGAAAATTTATGATCGGTTTCTCAAGACGATACAAGCAAAACATATTACTTTGACCTTAGATTTACCAGAAGGGAATTTAACGGTATTTTCCGACTCTGATGCATTAACTAAGATTATTGATAATTTATTAACTAATGCACTCAAGTTTACTTTGAATCGAATTATTTTGCAATTGAAGCATAATTTAGATGGCTCGTTTACAATTAGTGTGATTGACAATGGCAAAGGTATTCCTGATTCACAGAAGAAACGAATATTTGATCCATTTTATCAAATGGATAGAGAAAAGAGGAAAGGGGGATATGGAATAGGATTGTCTTTAGTAAAAAACCTGTCAGAACTACTCGAAGGACGAATTGAAGTATCAGATGCTCGAGAAGGAGGGGCTATTTTTTCTTTTACGTTTACGGATATTCATACTGTTGTTATTGGAGATTCTAATGCGTTGATATCGAACGAGATTGTTTCTCATCAAAAAGGGGAAGGGAGCAATAAGCCTCGTTTATTAGCGGTTGATGATAATAAAGATATGTTATTTTTTATTAGACATAGCCTTTGTAATCTCTATCGGGTTGATACTACTTCGGATGTAATTTCTGCTTTGAAATTGTTAGAAAATAATACTTATGAACTGATTATTTCGGATATCATGATGCCTGGAATCGACGGAATATCATTTGTACGAAAGCTTAAAAATGATGTAAATTTTAGTCATATTCCGGTGATTCTTTTGTCAGCCAAGACAGATAATGCTTCAAAAGCAGAAGGACTTCGTTCAGGAGCAGATGTTTTTATAGAAAAGCCTTTCTCCATGCAATATCTCAGGGCACAGATTTTCAGTTTGCTTAATAATCGCAAGAGTCTTCTTGAAACGTTCAAACGGTCTCCGTTAATGTCTTATTCGGTATTGGCAACCAATAAGAGTGATGAAATTTTTTTAAAAAAGTTGAATGATGAAATAGAAAAACATTTGTCAGAGGAAGATTTTTCAGTAGAATCATTGACAGACATTTTGTCTATTAGTCGATCCAATCTTCAGCGTAAAGTTAAAATGATTAGTGGTGTAACTCCGGGTGAATATTTACGAGATTATCGATTAAGGCGAGCTTGTCTTCTTTTGATGAGTAGTGATTTAAGAATTAATGAAGTGGCATTTAGAGTTGGATTCAGTTCCCCTTCTTATTTTACGAAAGTCTTTTATAAGACTTATCATATGACCCCGACAGAATTTTTAAATAGAAATAATATAGAAAGAATATTGTAATACATATTTTGGGTGATAGATTTTCCTCCCCTTTGATATTGAAAAATGGTTACTCAATGAAAAATTATTTTTATTTTGTTGTATTTATAAACATATTTGGGTAGGAATTCAAACAGAGTTATTTATGCAAATAAAACTTGCCTTCTCTATTTTAATGTATTTATTTCATTGATTTTTAAATATTAAAAAGGGTTGTGCAAGTTTCTTATTGACACAACCCTTTTTATTAAGAGTAGCGAGAGAGAGACTTGAACTCTCGACCTCATGATTATGAATCATGCGCTCTAA
>CASFOM010000143.1 GCA_949296295.1 uncultured Alistipes sp.
ACCTCGAACCATCATGGAGAAAATCACAGAGGCTATTAAAGCAATAGGTTTAGAAATTATTTTTTCTAAAGAAGAGATATTGGATATGTATGCGGCTCATGCTCCTTTTGGAGGAAACGTGATAGGTATAGAAGCCGCTTCTCAAAAATATTTTGGACGAAATGCTGATGAATTATCCTGGGCTGAAGCAGCTATGTTAGCTGTTTTGCCTAATTCTCCCGCTTTAGTACATTTAGGGAAAAATAGAGATAAACTTTTAAAAAAAAGAAATTTTTTATTAAAACGATTATTCGAAAATCAGGATATCACAGCTTCTGAATATGAACGAGCTCTATGGGAATCTATCCCTGAGACTCCCATTGAATTTCCTCAATATGCTTACCATCTTGCAAGCTATCAACAAGGGAATAGCACATTAGACTTTCAACTTCAAAAACGAGTAGAACAAATTATAGATCGATATGGTTATGAATATGCAGACAATTTTATTTACAATATAGCTGTAATTATTGCTGATGTTAAGAAAAATGAGATTTTAGCCTATGTAGGAAATACTCCTTATTTACATAATAAACACAATGGTTATGTAAATGTAGCTTCTGCTCCGCGAAGCACCGGAAGCATACTAAAACCTATTCTGTATGCTGCCATGATGAATGAAGGTTCTTTGTTACCCAATATGCTTGTGTCTGATACTCCTTTAAATATCAACGGATTTACTCCTCAAAATTATAATAAAACCTTTCAAGGAGTAGTTCCTGCTTCCCAAGCTATTCGACATTCCCTAAACGTTCCTTTAGTGCGTATGATTAACCAGTACGGAATAGGCAGATTTAAAGTTTTGCTACAACAATTAGGAATGACTACCCTAACCCGTACAGAAAATGATTATGGATCCACATTGATATTGGGAGGAGCTGAAGGTAAATTAATAGAAATTACCGGAATATATGCATCTTTAGCTCGTTTCTTAAACGAATATAACAAACATAATGGGCAAAATGATTCTTTATACTTAAATGAATTTATCCACCCATTAAAATCCGTTACTTCGACACAGTCTCATAATCAACTCAACCCTTCCAGAAAAAAAACAACTTTTCTTTCTCCTGCCTCTTTATGGTATATGTTTGATTGTATGTCCGGAGTAAACAGACCTGAAGAAGAAGCATCCTGGCAAGCATTCAGCTCATCCCGACAAATCGCATGGAAAACAGGAACCAGCTATGGAGGACGGGATGCATGGGCAATAGGTGTTACTCCAGAATATGCCGTAGGAGTATGGGTAGGAAATGCTACCGGACAAGGACGTGCTTCTTTAACAGGAGTAGGTCATGCAGCCCCAATACTATTTGAATTATTCTCATTACTTCCTAAAACAACATGGTTTGATAAACCTTACAATGATATGATAGCCACTGCAATATGTCATAGAAGTGGGCATTTAGCCGGGCCTTATTGTGAGGTAACTGACAGTTGTTACATTCCTGCCTCTGGAATTACTTCCCGACTATGCCCCTACCATAAACAAATATATGTCAATGACAGTATTTTACATATTCGTAAACCCATCAATATTTTTGTACTTTCTCCCGCTCAAGAATGGTATTATGCTTCAGCAAATCCAGACTATACCCCCGTTCCTAAAGAATTCTTAACTCAAGGAATTTCTATTCCCATTGAAATCATATATCCCGAATGGGGCACCCAAATTGTTATTCCTCGAGGAAGAAATGGAGAACCAGAAAAAGTGATTTTTAAAGCAGCTCATAGTCAACCTGAAACCTCTGTATATTGGCACATTGACAATGAATATATTACTACCACAAAAGGGAATCATACTATTTCTATTCTTCCTTCTGCTGGAGAACATTATTTGACTTTAGTTGATGAATACGGAAATCGAAAAAGTATTCTATTTCATGTACAATCTTCCTCTTCCAAAAGATAATTTTCAAAAATAATTTTCCTCTTTCCAAGGCATTTTACAGTCCGTTTCCAACAAACCCCGATAATCATCAAACAATAAAACAGAATAAAGACGACGAAAGGTAAAAGGGGGGAAAGTAGAGATAGAGATAGAGATAGAAGCAAAGGCAGAAAAG
>CASFOM010000144.1 GCA_949296295.1 uncultured Alistipes sp.
AAAATTCTCTTTTGGGTCGGCCTCCTTTGTTTGTGGGAGCACACGGATTCGAACCGCGGACCCTCTGCTTGTAAGGCAGATGCTCTGAACCAGCTGAGCTATACTCCCTTTTTGATTGCGATACAAAAGTAATATGTTTTTCCTTACGCTCCAAATTTTTACGTTATTTTTTGTGTTTTTTTTACTCTGTTTTTCTCTCTCTGTTTGTAACGTATCGATTATAAATGATTTAAGGAGTACTGTTTTTTTGGGGGGATAAGAAAATTTTTTCCGAGTATTGATTTTATTGCTCTATTTTTTTCTCTTTGAAAAGAGAAATCCTGTCCGAACCGGTTTATTATATATGTTCCGTCAGTTTTTGTACTACCCGCATATTGTTGAAAAATTCCTTGGCAAATACCCTCAATACGGTATAGGCGGGAATGGCCAACAGCATACCGATTACTCCGGCAATACTTCCGGCTAAAAGGATGACTAAGAAAATTTCCAAGGGATGAGCCCTGACGCTGGAAGAGTATATGTAGGGTTGTAGTATGATGTTGTCAATAAGTTGGAAAAGCGCGAAGACCAAGGTCATTTGCCACATCAGGGCATAGGGTTCCGCATTGCTTCCTACAATTCCAATCACAATTCCCACGACGGCCCCGATTAGCGGTCCGATGTAAGGGATTACATTCAACACAGCGGAAATCAAGGCGATGATCAGCGCGTCAGAGATGGATAGTCCCAGGATGTATAGGGCTATGGAAATGACAATCAGTTTAATGCTTGATTCAATAAAAATACCGATGAAGTAACGGGAGAGTAGTGTTACGGAAGAGACCAAGGCTCTTCTGACATTAGGTTCATATTTTTTGGGGAATAGGATGATTACCCCTTCGTCAAACAGATCGTTTTCTTTCATGAAGAAGAAAGTGATGAAGGAGACAGAGAAGGCTCCGATGACGAACGCCGTAAGGGTATCCAGCAAAGCTCCGATACCGATGATGGAAGGGGTAAGTAGTTCGGCGGACCGTTCCCTCAATACTTCGGTTAATGATTTTCCTCCGCTGGTCAGGTCGATGGCGAATTTGTCATGCAGGTATAGTTCCGTCTGTCGTATGCTGTCGCTGAATGCATTGACAAATTCCGCGAAGTTATATCCGGACAGGGCATTTATTTTACTGACGACCAACGGAATGAATATCCACATCAAGGCGGTGGAAATGCCCCACATGGCAATCAATGTTACGGTAGCGGCCAACCATTTAGGGAATGCCCGTCCACGAATCCGTATTCGGCACAATACATCTACCAGAGGTTTCCCAATCCAAGAGAGGACCGCTGAAACCAACACATATTTCACGATATTTCCGAAATACCAGATAAGAAATACGACAATGGCCGTAATGGCTGCGGTAATGATGTATCGTTGGAGTTTATTCATATTGTTATTAAGAAGAAGCGGAGTTCTCTGCTTCCTCACAGGAGGTTTTTATTTTGGCAATGATGGTCTGCGTACCGGTCACCTTATCCCCTAATTTCACCTGTACTTGCGCATCCAGCGGGAGGAATACATCCACTCTTGAGCCGAATTTGATGAATCCGCACCGGCTGTTTTGTTCCACGTCGGCACCGATGCTTGCGTAAGATACGATTCTTTTGGCAATTAACCCGGCAATTTGCCGGAACAGAATGGGTCCACCGGGGGTACTTACTACGGTTGTAGTGCGTTCATTCTCGGTAGAGGACTTAGGGTGCCAGGCTACTCTGAACCGTCCGTGATGATGCTTGAAATATTCTACGGTACCGCTTACGGGGAACCAATTGGCGTGTACATTCCATATAGACATGAAAATCGACACCTGTATCCGTTCTTCCTTAAGGTACTCTCCCTCATAGGTTTTTTCCACGACGACGACCTTCCCGTCGGCGGGTGCGTATATGTTTTCTTCGCATTGTCGTATCTCTCGAGCCGGGACTCGGAAGAACCGGACAATGCACAGCCATAGTATTAATAATAGAACTGCGATGACACCTACCGTGGCCGGAGGCAATACCAGCCATGAAATTCCTCCTGCGATAAGCAGAGCGAGAAAAGTGTATCGAATGATTGCGTATCCTTCTTTATCAATTTTCATTGCTGTCTGTTCTAATTTATTCAAGTTTTGGTTAAAAATATCGAGTTAATAAAAGCAGCGCGGCATATATGGGAGCAGCGAACAGGAATGCATCGAATCGGTCGAGCAGGCCCCCGTGTCCCGGAATGATTCGTCCGGAGTCCTTAATCCCTGCGGCGCGTTTGAGCATCGATTCGAAGAGGTCACCGAATACTCCGGCAATGGCTACGGCGAAAGCTATGGCAGCCCAGAGGGCCGGCGTTTGATGCAGCCAGAAGTATCCGGCGAAAGCTCCGGCTATTGTGGCAAAAATCACGCCGCCAAAGAATCCTTCCCAACTTTTCTTCGGGGATAATCGTTCGAATAGTTTGTGACGCCCGCAGAGGGTTCCAATCAGATAGGCTCCTACATCGTTTATCCATACAAAGATAAACAGCAGAGCAATCAGCGTTCGGTATGAGAATTCCGTTATGGTGACGGATAGTTGGAGCAAACACATGATGGGGAATGCGGTATAGAATAAGGCAAATGTTTCGCAAGCTACGGGTTGTAAGGGTTGCTTGCCGATACGGTACATCTGTATTCCTCCGCGAACAAAAGGGAATAGCGTCAATAACAGGGTAGCCGCTGTTATTGCAGGTACTTTCCCGGCGGTTACTAAGAGCAGGGCAGAGACTATATAGGAGGAAGCGGCATAGATGATTCCGATTTTCACCGATAATTCGGGCATGGCTTTTTGCTCTGTTCTTAACAGTTCCACCTGACAGCCCAACGCTACTAAAAAGAGTATCAAAAAACAGGTCACGTCCGAGCATAGGACAGCCCCCAACAGCAGAGCGACTATTACCACTCCGCTGATGCTTCGGATGAGCAGATTTTTGACGTTTATCATGGTTCGTTATTGGTCTTGCCGATTGGTTTCAGACTCTTGAGTCTCCGAACTCTTTTCCGGGTTCTTCCCGTTGGAGTCGGTTTCCTCCTCTTTCGGCTCTTCTTTCGTTGCCGTTTCCTGTACTTGTTGAGGTTCCTTTCCTTCGTTCTTCTGTTCCTGGTCCGCTGTTCTTTCTGCGGCAAGGTCAGCCTCCGGATGGTTGTTCTCCGCTTTTTTCTCGTTTGAAGCGGCTTCTTCCTCCTCCTCTTTTTTCTTCCGTTTTCCGAAGATATGTTCCAAATCTTCAGAGAATACCACTTCCCGTTCAAGCAACAGTTCCGCCAATTCTCTCAAGCCTTTTTTGTGGGTGGTCAGCACCTCCTGAGCCAAAGCGTATGCTTCGGCAATCAGGTCTTTCACTTCGTTATCGATTTCTTCCGCTGTCTTTTCACTGTACGGTTTGGTGAAGCTGTCGTTTCCGGAAGAGTCGTAATAACTCATGTTTCCGATTTTCTTGCTCATGCCGTAATAGGCAATCATGGCATAAGCCTGTTTGGTCACCCGTTCGAGGTCGTTCAGTGCCCCGGTGGATATTTCTCCGAAAGTCAGCTCTTCGGAAGCCCGTCCTCCAAGCGTGGAGGCCATTTCGTGCAACAGTTGTTCCCGGGTAGTGATTTGCCGTTCTTCCGGGAGATACCAGGCCGCCCCCAATGCTTTTCCCCGCGGGATGATGGTTACTTTAATCAAAGGGTTGGCATGTTCCAGCATCCAGCTGACGGTAGCGTGTCCGGCTTCATGAAAAGCGATGGTTCTTTTCTCTTTCTTGGTAATGATTTTATTTTTTCTTTCCAACCCGCCCACGATACGGTCAATGGCATCGAGAAAATCCTGTCGTCCGATGTCTTTCTTGTTTTTCCGGGCAGCAATTAAAGCGGCTTCGTTACAAACATTGGCAATATCAGCCCCGGAGAAACCGGGCGTTTGTTTCGCTAAGAAATCGGTGTTCAGGTTGGGTTCAATCTTCAGATTCTTCAGGTGTACGTGGAAAATCTCTTCGCGTTCCTTGATGTCGGGCAGTTCCACATGAATCTGTCTGTCGAAACGTCCAGCCCTCAGAAGCGCTTTATCCAGGATGTCGGCTCTGTTTGTTGCGGCGAGGATGATTACCCCGGCGTTTGTGCCGAAACCGTCCATTTCGGTCAGTAACTGGTTCAGGGTGTTTTCCCGTTCATCATTGGAAGAGAATCCTCCATTTCTGCTACGAGCGCGTCCGATGGCATCTATTTCGTCAATGAAAACGATGCAGGGCGCTTTTTCTTTGGCTTGTCTGAACAGGTCCCGCACCCGGGATGCTCCTACCCCCACGAACATTTCCACGAAGTCGGAACCGCTGATGGAGAAGAAAGGCACATTGGCTTCCCCTGCCACAGCTTTTGCCAAAAGGGTTTTTCCGGTTCCCGGAGGTCCGACCAAAAGGGCTCCTTTCGGAATTTTTCCTCCCAGGTCGCTGTATTTTTTAGGGTTTTTGAGAAAATCGACAATTTCCATTACTTCTACTTTGGCCTCTTCCAGCCCGGCTACATCGTTGAAGTTGATGGATACTTTGTTGTCCTTGTCAAAGACCTGAGCTTTTGCTTTTCCAACATTGAACACTCCACCGTTGGCACCCCCACCTCGAGACATTCCACGCATGATAAGTATCCAAACGATGGCCAAGATGGCGATGGGTACTACGATGTTCAGGAATGGAGCCCACATGCTGGCGCGTTCCTTGAATTGGAGGGCTACCCGTTGATTTTCGGGCAGGTTGGCTTGAGCTTCCTGGAAGTCGTTTTCAAATTTTTCCAAAGAGCCGATTCTGCAAGTAAATTGAGGTCCGGATTGAGGGATTGATTTGTAGGCTTCTTTGGCCTTGAAAGCTTCTACCCGGTCTTCTTTCAGTGTAATTTCCAGAATTTTGTCGTTTACCAAAAGGGCTTCCTTGACATCTCCTGTCATCAGCATTTCCTGCTTTATGGTGTCCCAGCTTACTTCTTGAGTGGAGCCTGTTTCGGACATCATGCGCCATCCGATGATAAAAAGGAAGATTAGTCCGTACAGCCAGAATATATTGAATCTCGGTTTTACTATTTTTTGCATACCAATAAAAGGTTATTAAAAATTTAGTTCTTCAGAATTTTTCCAATAGGGGTGTTTTATGCGAATGATTCATATTGCTGCATGGGAACGTCCGCCCATACTTCTTCGAGAGCATAAAAGTTTCGGAATTCGGTTTGGAATATGTGAACGACGACATCGCTGTAATCCATCACTACCCATATACCGTTGCCTTTTCCTTCGCAACGGTATAGTTTTTCGGTTGTTTTTTTCTCTACCTCTTCTTCTACATGGTCGGCAATGGCAGCTACCTGAGTAGTGGAATCTGCGCTACAGATGATGAATGTATCGCATACTGCTCCATCGATGTTACTCAGATCGAGCGACAGGATGTCTTGAGCTTTTTTATCTTGTATTGCTTCAATAATGACTTCTTTCAGTTTACCCATAAATTTTTAGTCGTGTATAAAAAAACAATTTCAATTTGCAAAGATACATTATTCTATTTATAAAATCATATTCCCATTTCCGTTTTTTATTTCTTTCTGTTTTATTTGAGAAAATATTTGTTTGGAATTGGTTTCTATTTTTCTCGAATTATTCATTGTTTCAATCGTTTTCAATTCATTTACATTGGTTTTTCGAAAGAGATTCCGGAATATTTTTCCTTTTTCTCCCGTTCGTATTTCCCGATATTTTTCTTCCGAAAAGTTTTCGAGATTTTCAGATTTCCTTTCGGACGGAGGAGCGATACAAATGAAGTGACTTCAACATATCGTTTTTTGATAAACGTATTTTCCCAAAAAATCTTGTATTGCAGGAAGAAAATGAAGAGTAAAGAGCAAAAGCCTTGCCGGAGAGAGAAGTATTTTTTATATGGTTGTCCGATAAGGTTTTAGAATCGCAGCGTATTTTATCTCTTTGCCCATTGGGCCGCCGGTAAGCAAATGCCGTCAAATAGAAGCGTATTATCCAACAGTCCAATGGCCCGACTGTCCAATGGCGAGGCCGGAATCGGGTGCAGAGAGAGGGTTTATTTGCTCGACAGGATGAACTTTTACAAGGAGTGTAGGGAGAAGCGGGAAAAGACGGCAATCAAATCAATGTCACGTCCCGTATCCTGAAGGAGAATGAAGTTGGCAACCCTTTAGTATCTGTAAGAAAGTCTAATTGTTCCGGGTATGTTTGACCGACGTCTTGCAAACAGGTAGTCTGTAATGATAGAGAGGTCTTGTTCCCGGCTGTAATATTTTTATTAGTAATAATGATATTTCTTAAACAAACAGAATAACCCGACCGAACACAGCAGAAGTGGACGATAAGTTCGCCCAACGGCTTGCCGCCTGTTATGCGTGCATTCTCTTCTTTGCTTTCCTGACGGAATCGACTGTCCAATCGTTGGAGTTGCCGCTATTCAGGGACGGTGGACAACCTGTGAATGGCCAATCCTTTGGGTATTGACACGATTCATGTTGATTTGACCTGTCTCAACGGATGGGGTTACCGGATGGTTATCGTTTTTCCTTTTTGCGTATGCAGCAATAAGGTTTCCCCTTCCTGTTCGAAGTTACACCCTTCTATTGTCGGATTCTTTTCGGGCCAGTATATCCTTAAAGTTCCCCCTTGTTCCGGAAGGATGGTTACCGAACAGGTCTTTCCTTCCTTCCGTTGTGCGGAGATCAGGAATGCGCCTCTTGCTCTGAGGTTTTTGAACGCCACCTCTTTCCATCCGTTGGGTACGGCAGGAAACAGCCTTACTGTTCCCGTATGGCTTTGCATCAGCATTTCATGAACGGCGGCTGCGAACGCGAAATTCCCTTCCAAGGTAAACGGTTTATAGGTAAAGGTTGATTTCCCGCTTTTCGTTTGGTCCCCGTTTACATGAAAGGTGTTTTTCAGACAGAAACATTCCGCGAAGGTGCGTAACGCTTTTGCAGCCCCTTCTCCATCGAATATTCGGGCTTTCATGTTTGCAAACCAGCTGTACGAATATCCGGTCCAGTAGTCAGGTCCGTACTCTTCTAATTTCCTTAACGTAGCCTCTATGATTTTTCTTGATTTCTCTCCCTGAGCGGCATCGATTAATCCGAGGGGATGGATGGCCATGGCGTGAGAGAAGTGCCGGTGTGATTCGTTGTAGGGATATCCTGGGGCAAAGGTCAGGGCCCCGTCACTGTCTGTGTCATAATCGGGCAGTTGTCCCTCCGCTACCCTCCATCGTTCGGCTTCCTTGTCATATCCCAAGGTATCGGCCATTTCCGCGGCGGCCCGGAATGCGAAATGCATGAGTGCCCGGTCGTAATTGGTGGTTTCCCGGAACCATGCCTGAATGGAATTGTTGAATATTTCGGGGCTGGAGCTGATTTCTAATTTCCGTACCCCTTTTTCATCCACGAAAGAGATTTGTTCCAGAAAGATGGCTGTTTCTTTCAGGAAAGGGTAGGCGCGTTCCTTTAAAAACTGACGGTCAGCCGAATATTTCCAATGCAGGTAAAAATGCTGAGACAACCAGGCTCCAGCCGTAGGGGACATGGAGTATTGTATCCATCCTCCCATAGGTTCTCCGTCCAAGGCACACACTCCGGGAACATTCATCCCTTCCGTCTCGAAATATTGTCGGGTATAACGTTTGTAAACGTCCCGTTGGTTCCACAAGGTATTGAGGTACCCCAACCCCTCTTTCAACCGGTTCCCGGTATAGGCAGGCCAATAGCTGAGCTGGGTGTTCAGGTCGTGGTGGTAATCCCCTTTCCAGGGAGGCAGTTTTCCGTTGTCTGCGGTCCATACGGCTTGCAGGGAGATGGGGTAGGAATGTTCCCTTGCGGCGGCCCCGAACTTGTACATCTCGTTGTCGTACTGCTTCTGCAACAGGGTGTCGGGCAGGGAGACGGAAGCCTGTCCCCAGTAACTGTTCCAATATTCCATATGCGTCCGGTAATCTTCTGCTATTCCCCGTTTCAGAGCTTCTGCCACCTCTTTTTCCGCCTGTTCCGCTCCTTCGGAAGAGGTTACGCTCCATACACCATACAGCTTGTTCCCTTTCCGTTGCCATTGTACGGCAATCTCGTAATGGAAGCCGCCCCATCCTTCCTGCCGATAGGTTATTTTCTCTTTCTCTTTTCTTACCTCGCCCTGCCGGTATCCCAATCGTCCTAATTCAGGTCCGGCTTCCGGTCCCGTCACTTCGGTCCGTTTTCTGTTTCCGTAGGCCGGGGGTACAATGTCCGGTTCTATCCCTTCCGGCAGGTTCTCGAATAGGAACCATCCGATGGGGTGGTCGGCATGGACGAAGGTGGTCAGGACGGTTCCTTCGGGCCATACGGCACGACAGAGCGCGTTGTTCAGGAACAGGCGTACGTTGTCTGGAGTTCCTAAGTTTTTCAAGGGGAGTTCCAGGGCACCTCCCGGAATTTTGGAAGGGGCTGCTTCTCGGTCGTATGGCCAGTCGTATTTCTTTTGTACGGGGAGGTAGTCCCCTTTCCGTACCTGTTCTTTCACCCAGGCGAACCGATGGTTGGGTCCTTTCAGACTGTCCATGGGCCTGAGGTCCCAGAGGTCTGTTCTGTCCAGAGAAAAGCGGAGCATGGAGTCACGTTGCCAGATGAGTGTTCCCACAACGGCATTCCCCAAAGGAATCCCCTCATCCCAGGAGGATGCCCAGGTGTTGAAGCACAAGTCGCTATTGGAGGGAGTTACGGCCAATTCATTTTTAGAGCAGCAACCTGAAATCCCGAAGCAAAGGAGCAGGGTAATTCCCATTCCGATTTTTATCCGGTTTCTTCGGCCTTTTTTCATACAGGCGGTTATGTTGAGGTTATTCATCTGTTTGAGCTTATATTTTTTATTTTGTGATGTATCCGGGTTATTTGTCTTATTGATTGAGCAGCTGTTTTACGGCAGCACTTGTTCCGTTTTCCTTTCCCTCATTGGCAGGGGCGGCAAACAGGGCGTCTATCTCATGTTCCGCGACGGTGGTTTTCGGAGCGAACTGTTCCGAAGCGACGTATTGTTTTATCGAATTCAATAGTTGCAGGGATGCGGGCCGTTGTTCCATCTCTTTCCGTATGTCGATGGAAAGGACGAAGAGGTTTCCTTTTGCGACGTGAGCTTCCCAGGCAATACCTAATTTACGGTTGTGCTCGTAGGTGTCAATGCTTTGAATGACGGGGGTTATATGGCGCATCTCGGTAAGGTCGATGGCAGTGGCATGATTCAAAATGTCCCACCATTGCCAGTCGGCATAGTATTCTGTGGGGAACAGGGAGAAACAGGGATGTTTCTGGTCAATCAGTGTCCCTACAATGTTGGGCGCCCAGTTGAACATGATTGGGTTCCAGAAATGGCTGGCGAATCGGGCTTTTCGTCCCGGAGCGTTTTCCGGGATGAGCAGTACGTTTTCCCCATTTCTCAGGGCCTCCCTTACCTGTTCATTCCATTGACAGGCGATTAGGACTCCCTGAGGTTCGGGTTGCTGTTGCTGGGGATATACCCAAATGTTCCACTCGTTCCGTACCGTATCGTTCAAGACGGTTTGTAACGTATATTTCCCTGCCTTTTCCATGTTGTTTAGGGCGATTGATATCTTTCCGAGGGTATCTGTTACGGCACAGGGAATCTGTATGCGTTTTATTTCTCCCTCAGCGGCTGTTGTTCCTTCCTCATTGACCAGTTTCCAGAGCAACGTCCCGTTTTTCACCGGTTGAGGGCCGTAATGATAGAGTTCCAAGGTAGCTTCAAACTTTTCGTTATTGCGAAACACCCGTTTTGGGAACCGGGCCAGGATGACGGTGGGGGCGCATGATTCGCGGAATTTCTCGGGCGTCACCAATCCTTTACTCTCCCAGAAGGCGTCCAATACCCCGACGAAAGCGCTGCCCTGTCCGGGGAAGTCGGCCAACCCCAACAGCTGGAACCCTCCGGAGTTGGGGGTTCTGAGGAGAGCTTCATTGACGGCTTTGTATTGGAGTACGGTATGCGCTCCGGACGCGAGGAAGAAATCCCGGGCCTGATGCAGCATTCCGTTCTTTGCCAACCGTTCCCGGAATATCCCGAAGTTTCGGGGTTCCAATACTCCGGTATATTTCTTCATTTCGTCGAAGTTGGGATACATACAGCGCTGTCCCGTTTCATGAGCGATAACGGGAACGTCGATGTCCGATTCCTCTCTCCGGTCCCATTCCGTAGA
>CASFOM010000145.1 GCA_949296295.1 uncultured Alistipes sp.
CAGAGAATTACAGGGAATCTCTTTATTATGATAAATTGTATTAAACTTTCAAAAATATCTTCCAACGATACAATAAACCTAAGAATATCCAACATACAGTAATATAAGCCAACGCATACAATACATTTTCTACTGCTTCATTTTCAGGAATACCAATAACTCCCCCGAATAAAAAGCGAGCAGTAAATCCAAAATCAATCATTCTTTGGGCCAAATAAATTGTAATAGAATTCATCCCTATCACACGAAAAGGTAAAGTCCAACGTTGACATTTTCGTACATCTACTATATAATAAAACAAGGCAAACATTATAGCAGAAATACCACCAACCGTACAAACAAATGAACTACTCCACAATCTCTTATTAATCGGGAAAACCGTATTCCATAAAATTCCTATACCCAAGAGTACTAACCCCATACCTGCCAATAAACAAGCTTTGCGTGTTGGAGACATATTCCATTCATCTGTACGAATAAAATGCCCTGTAAACATTCCTAACAACGCGGTTACAATGGCTGGGAATGTTGATAAAATTCCTTCCGGATCAAAAGTATCTACACCTGGGAGAAGTAATCTATCTACATAACCGACCAGACATCCTTCCAACGAAAGAGAATCCCCAGAACCGTCTGGAGCAGGAACAAAAACAAGCAACAACCAATATAGCACCAATATCAATACACACAAAATACCTCGTGTTCGGGGTTTAAAATACAACCAAATCAATGCAGCAAACATCCAAGCCAACCCTATTCGTCCCAATACACTGGCATATCGCATATGTTCAAAATCTAATTGCAGTAATCCATTATACACCATTCCCAACAACACTAAGATAATTCCTCGACGAACAATATTAAATCGTATTTTTCGCTCAGAAAATCCTTTATTCCGACTTGATGCCAATGAAAAAGGAAATGATATTCCTGCTATAAACAGGAAAAGAGGGAAAACAATATCAATAAATGCCAAACCATTCCATGAAACATGTTGAAATTGCTCTGAAATACCCATCCAGAAACTATTAGGGAACAACTGAGCCAACGAACTGAATAAATATCCAGCTCCCATAATAAAAAACATATCTACACCTCTCAGTGTATCTAATGACAACAAACGACCATTAGTAGTTAATTGTTTTGAATTTATTTCCATAATAACTTTTACAACAAATTCTTTTCTTCAATGATGAGGCAAAGAAAACAACACTTTCAACTTTGACTATGTTAAACCTCATACTATCTCCTTCAAAGATATGAAAAATCCCAATATATCTCGTCTCTATCGTACTTTTTATCTCCTGAGATTCTTTCAGAATTCTTCCTACAAAAAAAACGAATCAGACAACAAATAATACTACTCTGGGGATTGGAACTTCGTCTGTTTCCCACACCCCTATTGCTTTCGGATATCACTTCCCTATTTGTCTCAACTCTCCAGTCGTAGAATCCATAATGTATCCCTTCACAACAATATCGTCAGGAACAAGCGGATGGTTACGTACCAAATCAACTGTTTCAAGTATGGCAGCTTCAGTATCATCGAAACCATGTAACCACTCATCAAGATCGATACCACAATGCTTCATCAGCGTAATATGCTGTTCGGGGATACCTCGCTGTTTCATTAAATGCTGTATCTTGGCACTATCCATCCCCTGTACTCCACAATGAGTATGACCAATAATCATCACTTCTACCACGCCCAGTTCGTAGATGGCTATCAACAGACTGCGCACCGTACTATCGAATGAATTGGTAATTGTACCTCCCGCATTCTTAATAATTTTCACATCTCCATTTCTCAACCCAAGAGCTGCCGGTAACAATTCCACAAGACGTGTATCCATACAGGTCACAATGGCGATACGCTTATTGGGATATTTGTCTGTGATAAAACGTTCATAACCCTTTTCGGCTACAAACTGTCGATTATATGCAAGAATTTCGTCAATCATATTTTGAGTTTTTTGTTTTAATCCAAAGTTTCAGCGATGCAGCATTGGTATCTACTGTAAACAATTTCACACATAAGGCTTTACTAAATCAATCTGCCTCCGACTCTCCTGTATTTTTTATACAGATACAAAAAGGATAAACTATTTTCAACATCTTTTTGAAGTTTTACTCAGAAGATAAAGATACGGAAACTTTTAACATCATAATAGTATTATCATCATTTCTGCAGAATTGAACCAGCAAAATAGTTAAAGGGCATCAATAAATAACAGAGAGTTGTCCGATAATCGGACAACTCTCTGTTATTTATTGATGCCCTTTAACTATTTTGCTGGTTCAATTC
>CASFOM010000146.1 GCA_949296295.1 uncultured Alistipes sp.
AAAAGGGGTATCTTCCAATTCCTTTTGTTTTTGAGAAGATGAATTTACCAGAGTATCTTTTCCCTTTTTCTCCATATCAGGTTGAGAATATTGATCATTAATATGCTTTTCTGAAAAAGAAACTGTATTATTCTCTCCTTCATTTTCATTGTCTATAATAGGTTCCACCTTTATTATTTCTTCATTAGGAGCATTCTTCAACAATATAATTTTTACAATCATCATTATAGTTAACGCAACAGCAATCGCATAAATTGTATAATACAACCAGTCCGAAGCGATGAGGTCTCTTAATGGAGTCAGTCTTTGTTCTTCCGGTAATACATATCCCAAAACAATAGAAAGAGCATTATTAATCATATGAATCAAAATCACGGTCCATAAAGAACCGGAGCGATAATAAATAAGTCCCATCGCCAAACCGGCAAAAAAGGCGTTAATCGATTGTAATATCTGCATATGAACAATCCCGAAAATTAGAGATGCAATAATAATAGCTCCTCCCGCTCGATAACGATTAGTTAAATCTCCTTGAATAATCCCTCGGAACAAAATTTCTTCCAATACAGGAGCAAACACTACCATTGTTAACATCATATAAGTACTTGCCCCATCCGTCATTTTATATAAATGTTTGAGACTTTCAGGGAAAACCATTCCCAGAGGATCAATCAATACACCTATGGCTAAAATCAATATATATCCCCATAAGACAAGGACAGGAGAAAAAGTTCCAAATTTAAGCCTTAACTTATTTTTATTTTCTTCGGAAGAGATAGCGTGTTCCCTATATATAAGACAAAGAATAATAATGATACAGAATGTTAATAAATAGGATGTAGCCAACTGTAAATCCGTAAATTCAAATAAACTGTCAATGGGTTTTCCCATCAGTTTTTTAAATAGATTGTAAAGTAATAATATTCCAGCTGATACAAAATGAGCAAAAATAAATGCCCCTAAAAAGAGTAAAATATCTTTGAATCCCGGATATTTATAAGTACCGTTGTTATTTTCCATGATAATCATTATAAAAAAACAGACGAACGAAGATATAAAAAAAGAAATAGAGAGGACTCAAGAAAACTATTTTTTCTTTTGAATTTCCAAGTTGTTTTTTCTGAACTTAAGAATAGCAGGTAATTTTTATGACAATACCTTCCTTTTACGAAAAAGATTACTACCTTTGTAATTTATAAATCATAATTTGTAACCTCATAATTTTAACCGTATGGAAACTACTGGTTTGAATAATTCTGTTCAGAATAATGAACAATTCAACGATTCCGTTGAAGCTACTTCGTCATCCGTTTCAAAAGAAGCAGCCGATTCTGTTTTGGAAAACAGTAATGAAGAAAAATTATCTGAATCTGTGGTCGATTTTTCCGAAGAAGACGCCTTACTGGATGCCAATCGTGCAGGATTAGATCTGGAGCCTCTTCAAGAAAATGAAGAAGATGATTTAGAAGAAGATGATGTAACAGATACCTCTTCTGACGAAGCTGTTTCATCTTCATTAAAACTAACCGGGAAAAATAAAGAACAGTTAATCGGTTTACTAAAAGAATTGATAGAAACCAAACCAATTCAAACTATCCGTAAAGACATTGATGCGATAAAAGTGGCGTTTTATAAAATTCATAGAAATGAAGTAGATACTTTACGTAAGAAATTTTATGAAACCCATGAAGAAACAGAACCTTTTACGGTAGAACCCGATCACTATGAGGCTGAATTGAAACGTCTTTTTGGCATTTACCGTACCCAACGAGACGTTTATATGCAAAATATAGAAAAAGAAAAAGAAGAAAATTACCAGAAGAAGCTCCGGATTATAGAAGAATTAAAGAAATTAGTTAATGGAGGAGAGACGCTGAACCATACCTTTAACGTATTCCGTGACTTACAGAATCAATGGAAAGAATCCGGCCCTGTACCTAAAAATCACGTAAAGGACTTATGGGAAACTTATCATCTTCATGTAGAAAACTTTTATAATTTCATCAAAATAAACAAGGAATTACGGGATTTAGATTTAAAAAAGAACTATGAAGCTAAAATAGCTCTTTGTGAAGAAGCCGAAGCCTTGCTATTGGAAAAAAACATTACGGTTTCATTCCGTAAATTACAGAAATTACATGATGAATGGAGAGAAATAGGTCCTGTTGCTCTTGAATATAAAGAACCGTTATGGGATCGATTCAAAAATGCCAGCTCCCAAATCAATAAACGTCATCAGGAATATTTTGATCAGATTAAGGAAGAGCAAAAGCGAAATTTAGAACTCAAAACTGCTTTGTGCGAACGGGCAGAAGCATTAGTAGCCTCAGAACCTACCACACGAAAAGGATGGGAAAAAGCTTCTGAAGAGCTTATTGAAATTCAAAAACTATGGAAAAACATCGGGTTCGCGCCTAAAAAGGATAATAATAAGATTTACGAACGATTCCGGGAAATTTGTGATCGCTTCTTTGAAGTAAAACGCCGTTTCTACCTCAATATGAAAGAAGAGATGGATAATAATTTACAGGCAAAAATCTCTTTGTGCATCAGCGCTGAAGCAATCGCTCAAAGTTCTGAATGGAAAAAAAGTACAGAAGAATTGTTGGCATTGCAAAAACAATGGAAAGAGATTGGCCCTGTTCCACGAAAACAGTCCGAAGCTGTTTGGAAGCGATTTCGAGCAGCCTGCGATACATTCTTTAATCGGAAAGGAGAATATTATGCAGGATTGGATCAAAAGTACGAAGAAAATCTGGCGCAAAAGCGTGCTCTATTGGAAGAACTTGCTGCATTTGATGTATTGGCAGCAGAAGACGGTTTTGAAGCATTAAAAGCCTATCAGCGTCGCTGGTCTGAAATTGGATTTGTTCCCATGAAAGAAAAAGATGCTTTGCAAAAAGAATATCGTAAAATTATTGATGCTCTTTTCAATACATTAAGAAGTGGAGATAAAGAACGGAAAATAGAACGTTTCAGAGAGCGTATGAACCACATCAAAGGGACAAATGCTGAAAAGAAAATATTTACAGAACGGGATCGGCTTTACAACAAGATAAAACAATTGGAAAATGATATTACCCTGTGGGAAAATAATATCGGTTTCTTTGCAAAAAGTAAAAATGCTCAAGCTATGATTGATGACGTAAATCACAAAATTGCTCGAGCCAAAGAAGAAATTGCCGTAGCCATAGAAAAGATTAAAATTATCGACGCTGAATAAAAGAATTGTAAAATGATAAAAGAAAATCCAACACAGACAAAATATGTATTTGTGACAGGTGGAGTAGCTTCTTCGCTTGGAAAAGGAATTATTTCAGCATCCCTTGCCAAACTGTTGCAGGCAAGAGGTTATCGTGTTACCATACAGAAATTGGACCCGTACTTGAATGTAGATCCGGGAACATTAAATCCTTATGAACACGGAGAATGTTATGTTACGGAAGATGGTGCAGAAACGGATTTGGATTTAGGACATTATGAACGTTTTTTAAATACACCTACTTCTCAAGGGAATAATGTAACTACAGGACGTATTTATCAAAGCGTTATCAATAAAGAGCGGCGGGGAGAATTTTTGGGAAAAACCGTACAGGTCATTCCTCATATTACCGATGAAATCAAACGATGCATTAAATTGTTGGGAACAAAAAAACAATTTGATGTGGTGATTACAGAAATAGGAGGAACAGTGGGAGATATAGAGTCTCTTCCTTATATTGAGGCAGTACGTCAACTGCGAAATGACTTAGGACCTCAAAATTCCATAGTAGTTCATTTAACATTAATTCCTTACATGTCCGCTTCAGGAGAGTTGAAGACAAAACCTACTCAACATTCTGTCAAGGCATTATTGGAAAACGGGGTTCAACCGGATATTCTGGTACTTAGAACAGAAAAACCATTAAATGAAGAAGTCCGTAGAAAAGTAGCTTTATTCTGTAATGTTAATGCAGATGCAGTTATAGAATCTATTGATGTTCCTACAATCTATGAAGTTCCTTTACGGATGTTAAAACAAAATTTAGATTTGGTGGCCATTCGTAAATTAGGATTGGAAGAGCGGGAAATCAATATCTCGAAATGGGAAGAGTTTGTAGAAAAAGTAAAACACCCCAAAGAAGAGATAGAAATAGCATTGGTAGGGAAATATACAGAATTGCCTGACGCCTATAAATCTATTGTAGAGTCATTCGTTCACGCAGGAGCCACCAACCACGTAAAAGTAAAACTGACTTATGTTAATTCTGAAAAAGTTACCGATGAAAAAGCAGCCCAAACTTTATTAGGAGGTATGTGCGGTATTCTGGTAGCTCCAGGATTTGGACATCGAGGCATGGAAGGGAAAATCAATGCTGTACGTTATGCACGCGAACACAATATTCCTTTCTTTGGTATTTGTTTAGGAATGCAATGTGCTGTCATTGAATATGCCCGCAATGTCTTAAAGATGGAAGGAGCAGCTTCGACAGAAGCAGGTTCTACCCCCTACCCTGTTATTGATTTGATGGAAGAACAAAAAGGAGTTACAGAAAAAGGAGGAACAATGCGTTTGGGAGCCTATCCTTGTCATCTGAAGAAAGGGTCCAGAAGCTATGCAGCTTATCAAAGCGAAACCATATCTGAACGTCATCGTCATCGTTATGAATTTAATAACAAATATTTAGATGATTTTGTAAAACACGGTATGGAACCGGTAGGAATCAATCCAGACACCAACCTGGTAGAAATTGTCGAAATACCGAAACATCGTTGGTTTGTTGGCGTGCAATATCACCCTGAATATAAAAGTACAGTAGTCAATCCTCATCCTTTGTTTGTTGCTTTTGTTAAAGCAGCCATTGATTATAAACACGATCAAAAATAGACATCTTAATGGATAAAAATTCAATTATCGGTTTAATATTAATCGGAGTAATTTTTTTCGGATTTACCATATATAGTTCAAAACAACAGAAAAAAATAGCAGAAGAACAGGCTCGGTTAGATTCCATCAGTTGGGCAGAATCAGTACAAACGGAACGATTACGTCAAGAACAGCAGGCGGCAGTATCCGTTGATTCCATCCAACAAGCTGTTTCCTTGGAAGAAAATCGCAAACAAATGTTAGGAGAAACTTTGTTTGCTGCTACTCAAGGAACAGAAGCCTTTTATACTTTGGAAAATGATAAAATTAAAGTTATTCTTTCTTCCAAAGGAGGTATTGTATCTGGTGTGGAATTAAAAGATTATAAAACGTATGATGGGAAGCCATTGGAATTGTTTAAACCTCAATCAGCTTACTTTAATATTGGACTATTCACCAACCAGACAATAAATACGTCTCAATTCTTCTTTCAAAATCCCGGACAACAACAAGTATTAGTAAAAGAAGGGGGAGAAGGAAGTATTGCATTGCGATTGTATGCAGATTCTCTTTCTTATGTTGAGTACCTCTATACGTTGAAAAGTGGAGAGTACATGTTAAACTACCAAATCAATTTTGTAGGAATGGATGGGATTATTTCTCCCGCCCAACGTGATTTTTCCATCTCCTGGGGAAGTATCTCTCCCCAACAAGAGCGAGGCTACAGCTATGAGAACCAATACACTACAGTAGCATA